>DAOVOU010000053.1 GCA_030629475.1 Desulfobacterales bacterium
CATGACCTCGGCAGCCGGCTCGCCCGCATAGACGTGGGCTTCGGCATCTATGCCTTGATCCAAAAATATCTTCCGTGTTTGTGAAAGCTTCTCTTTGAGATTTCCCATGTCTCTTACAGATAGCTTTCTGTCTAAGACATAGACGATCTCCAGCTCCTTGATGATCTCTTTAAAGTCTAGCAGATAACTGCGGGCCTTTTCAGAGGCAACCGACCAGTCATCAGCAAATATGACATGTGTGAACATACCCTCTCGTCGGGGCCCAGACGCTTCCACATTTTCGGGCAAGATGATCACAGGCACACGGGATGATCTGAGTAAATGCTTTGTCAGAGACCTGCGGACCCGGCCACCTATATCGCACTTGAGGCCGGCTGCAATCAGTGAAACCCCTTCTCTGTGGGCTAGATCCAAGATACTACGCACCATATGCCCTTCCACCACAAAGGTCCTCGAGTTTATGCGGTATTCGGCGAGCCTTGTTTCCCAACCTTCCACTTTGGTTGCATGCAAAAAGACGACTTCCTCAAGCCCGAGCGTGCGAAGAGCCAAAAGGCGCTCAATTTCAGAGAAGCTTGGTTCTCTGGCCTTCGTGACATACAGTAATTTTCCAACTCCCATCACTGACCTACTCCGTGGCTGTTGCCGAATCGACAAAATGAACGTTAACCCAGGACCTTTTTTATGGTGGATGCCAGGTGCTTAGCTGTCACCGGCTTTTCCAGATAGGCATCCGGATCCGGAACACTTTCACCACCAGATTCTGTCTGGGCCGCCTGCGCGCGCAGTGCGGTTCTCTTGGCTACTCCGGAATATATGATCACAGGAATGCCTTTTAGACCCTCAGAAGTCTTCAATTCTCGATACAGTTTGATTCCGCTCTCCTTTGGCATCAAGATATCCATGATGATTAAGTCCGGTTTCTGCTGTCTTATGATATCCATGGCCTCTTCACCATTTGTTGCCAGTATAGGTGTATAGCCGTTTTCCTCCAGCACGGTAGAGACAAATTCCCTTATGTGATCTTCATCATCCACACTGAGTACGGTCTTTGACATCTAGATATCCTCCGTATAGGTCTTTGTAGGGAGGGCAGAAATTACTCCACCTCAGCCCAAAAAGGCAAACACCACAAAAAGCGAAAACACAAAGACAAGGGACAGGAATACCGCAGTACCCATAGGTGCCAGGCTGGTTTCTTCCGGTCTTGTCTCTTTGTTGAACGCTTCCGGGGCAGAACCCTTACCCGTTGCTCTCATATAAAGTGTCACTAATGAACTGATAGGTGTTCTACTTAATTGGCCCAACCGAGCCGGGACAGCACAAGCAAGAACACGCTCAGAAAATGCGTTGAGACCATTTAAACCCCTGTCCATAACATAGTAAAAGAAACGTGCCCCTTTACGGTAGAACCAATCGGTATCAAGATTAATAGCTGCTATTTCCGCCGGATAATAGCCGGAGCGTATGAGAAGAAGGAAAGCAAGGCCACCGAACATCACCAACTGCAACTCACCCGTCACGTGCGCGGCAGTGTACGGGACAAAATGCACCGGGTAGGGAAGAAGATTATAGAGACGGCCGGGAAATAGGCCAATGGCAATACACAAGAATGCAGCAATCCCCATGGCAAGAAGCATATTAAGGGGGGGCTCTTTTGTCCTTATGCCGGAGTCATGGCCAAAGAATGTGAAGAAAGGAACCTTGATACCCACGTGAAGAAAGACACCGGCTGAGGCAAATTCCAAAATGAGCCATATAAGGGACAATTTTTCATGGCCAGCCGCACTGATGATCATGGACTTGCTGATAAAATCATTGAAGAGAGGAAAGCCGGAGATCGATGCCGCGCCTATCATGCAAAACAAACACGTCAAAGGCATGGTTTTGTATAATCCACCCAAGTCTGTACATCTAATCTTTCCGGTCATGTGAAGCACCGATCCTGCAGCCATGAACAGAAGACTCACGTACAGGATATCGCAGAAAGCATGGGAAACAGCACCATTTATGGCCAATTGTGTTCCTATACCGATTCCACACATCATGAATCCAACCTGGTTGATGATAATGTAAGCAAGTACACGCCTTACGTCATTTTCAAGAATCCCATAGAAGAGAGGAACAACAGTCATTACAGCTCCCAGCCATATTAGAAGCTCTGTACCCGGGAAGGTTCTTGCCATAAGATAGACCGCGCTCTTGGTGGTAAGGGCACACATGAATACCGCACCCGCAACAGTTGCTTCAGGATAGGCGTCCTGAAGCCACGGATGTAGAGGAGGAATCGCAGCGTTCAGGGCAATACCAATGAATATGAGCCAAGAAGCTATGCCACCCAGTCCTATGTTTGCGAACTCGGTCGTACCTGAATCGTGGATATAGATGATGATGCCCGCCAGAAGACACAGACCTCCGAAGACATGGACCAGGATATACCTGAAGGCTGCAAGCTGTGACGCCTTTGTTTTACGGGCCAGGATCAGGAACGTAGAGCTGATTGCCAGTAATTCCCAAAATACATAAAGAGAGAAAAAATCACCAGAAAAAGTAACACCTATGGCGCCGCCGGCATACATTAGCGCTGAAACGTGCTGGAGATCGTCTTGTACTTTCAGGGCAAAAAGAATCCCTATGAAGGATATAATCGTAAATATATAGCCAAAGACCATACTGAGCCTGTCGACCCTGCCGAAGATGAGATTGTAATCCAGGAAATTGACAACCCAGTACTTACCTTCCGGCATCTTGACAAGCATGACAAAGGCAAGAACAGGCAGGAGCAACATAAAGGCGGATTTGAGCTTTCCCCTTAAAAAAGGCACAAAAAGGGCACCGCCAATAAATATTGCTGCTGGGGGAATCAAATTAGTCATAATAGTGCTCGTCCCTTTTAATAAATATGCGCAGGACCTTTGCTATGAAAATGAGGCCCACACAGGAGACAAATCCGTACACTGCAAAAAAGTCCGGGGCACCTTCCCACGGGAAGTCAGCGTGTTTATGGATGAAGAAGTCAACGATGAGCAGCACCACAAGGGATACATAGAAAAAGCCCAGGAATCTTTTTACATTTTCCGGTTTGTCAAAAATCTTCAACTCTCTTTTCATCTAGAACTGCCCTTCCGGTTCGGCTATAGAAAAGGTCTAAGAAAAATAATGCCCAGATACAAAACAGCTACTAGAACCACTATATGAAAAACTTTTCTGTATCCTGGTACAGGCTCATGAGAAAGTATCATTATTTCTTCAGTCATCTTAATCTACCCTCCTAGCATGCTTTTAACCGCCATCTCAGCTAACTCAAAAAAGGGCTGGGGATAAAAAAACAAGACGATAGATCCCACTGCGGTGAGCGCCAGTGGGGCCACGCACCATCTGGGAGCCTCTTCGATTTTGTTATCAAATAAAGATTCCTCCTGCGTGCAGAAAAAGGCCTTGTAGACAATGGGCAAAAAATATGCGGCATTTAGCAGGGAGCTTCCAAGAAGGACAAACAACATAAGCATTTGATCGGCCTCGAGTGTGCCTAATACAAGATTCCACTTGCTTATGAAACCACCACAAGGTGGAAGGCCGATCACGCTCAAGGAACCGATAAAAAACGCAATCATGGTGACCGGCATCCTTTTCCCTATGCCGACCATTTCGCTGATGTTTTTCTTGCCGGTGGCTACGAAGATGGCGCCCGCACAAAAAAACAGAGTGATCTTGCCAAAGGCATGCATGGCGATATGGAGCATACCGCCGATCATTCCCTTGGGAGAAAGGAGCGCAACCCCAAGCACAATGTAGGATAGCTGACCGATAGTAGAAAAGGCAAGACGCCTCTTGAGGCCGTCCTGGGAGAGGGCAATGCATGAAGCCACTATGACGGTAAATGCAGCGACATAGCAGAGCAGGGTCCCAAGATGGAGATCTAGCAACAGGTTAGTTCCAAAGACCCCTGTTATGACTCGAAGCACACTAAAGGCCCCAACCTTGACAACGGCCACCGCGTGCAACAAAGCACTCACTGGCGTCGGCGCCACCATGGCTGCAGGAAGCCATGAATGAAACGGCATAATTGCTGCCTTGGCAAACCCGAAGATGAACAGGAACAAAAGAAGCCCCATCAGGGCCTTCGATCCGGTTCCTGCCAAAAAACCCTGTTTTGAAAACTCAAGGGTACCGGCAAGATTGTAGGATATAAGCATGGCTGGCAACACAAGGCCAATAGAGGCGCCCACGATGTAGAGGAGATATTTTCGCCCTGAGCTATGAGCCTCAAGGTCCTGGTGGTGAGTAACCAGCGGGTAGGTGGCAAGAGAAAGCATTTCGTAAAAAAGATAAAGCGTTAGCAGATTCGCAGCAAAGGCCACTCCAATGGTGGCTGAGATGGCAACGGCAAAAAAGCAGAAATATCGGGTTTGGCTGTGCTCGTCGAGGCCTCGCATATACCCTATGGAATAGGCAGACGTAATGATCCAGAGCGAAGATGATACGAGCGCAAAAAGTAATCCAAGGGCATCTACCCTAAATGCGATCCCTACGCCCGGGACAACATCTATTAGGTTGTAAACTATCTCTTGCCCCCGCAAGACCAGCGGTATCATGGAACCTACAATACCAAGCTTTATAAAAGCGGCAAGGAAGGTCCAGCCTTCCCTCAGATTTGCTTTCTTGCTCGAGACGATAATGAGAAGGGTGCAAAAAAGAGAGACAGAAAGTGCCAATACGGGCTTGATAGACGTGATCGCTTCCATATTCTTAACTCATATCCCCACGGCTGATTGCACCATCTGTCGTACTTCCTGCTCACTAACCGGCCTGTGCAGACAGCCAAACGCTCCAAGACCCATGGCCTCTTTGATCTCATTTTTCTTGTTGGTACGAGGTAGATAGAGCACCTGCCAAGCCGGGGCCTCATTCAAAACCATTTGCAAATCCATTAAACGTGGCTGGGAACAAATAGACCCATCGATAACGACTACACCCCGCTCCCTACCGCCAAAATCCTTGACACAATCCGCGCAGTTTTGGCAAAGGGTCAACTCGCAATCAAAATGGTTTGAGACCCTCCTCATTACCGCTTCAAGCCCACTGTCCAGCGTGATAAGGGCCAATCCGTAATCCATGTGTGCTCGTTCCTTGCTAACCTCTTCCAACTCCGCATCCTGCTGGGAGGCAAATAACAATAAAGGAAGTCCCATGAGAAATCGCCGGGACTTGAGCCAGTTACCCTCTTTGTACTCAAGTTACGTGCCAAAGGCTCAAAATGTCTTTGAAAGACGGGTGATAAGTTCCTTAATTGCTTGAAGATTATTGTTGCTTTGTGGAGCAGGAGACAAGAAAAGAAGAGATCAGAACATGTGCAAAGAGGTGTTCAGTATCCGACCCAGGGAAGCGATCACTAAATTCATTTTGTTGTAATATTGGCAAAATACAAAATGTCTAAAATCGGACCTAGAATGGGCTGTAGTGTTCAAAATACAACCCAGCCCGCTCACCCACTCAGCGCTGGATATTGTGCTTTTTGAGCTTGCTGTAAAGTGTTCCCCTGCTGATATTTAACAGCCGAGCAGCTTCATGCTTGTTCCAGTTGCATTCGCGCATCACACTCACGATGAGATTCCTTTCGTTTTTTTCCAAGGCGTATTCCTTTGGCATGCCTTGTCCCAGCAGGATTCGCATTTTCTCAGGGAGATCCTCAACGGCAATGCGGCTCCCACAGGCCAAAACCACGGATCTGGCCACACTGTTTTGAAGCTCCCTCACGTTTCCCGGCCAATCATACTCCATCATTAATTTCATAGTCTCCGAGTCAAATCCGGTGATGTCTTTTCCTTCAATAAGGCAATACGTTCTCAGGAAATGATTGGCCAGCAGGGGCACATCCGTGATACGTTCCCGTAAGGCAGGCAGTTCTGTCGTTATAACGTTCAGACGATAGTAGAAATCTTCCCGCAGGCGACCTGCTCTCATTTCTTTTTCGATGTCTTTATTAGTAGCCGCAATGACCCTGACATTGACCTCCACAGGACGGTCTCCTCCCACACGCTCGAAACTCCTTTCCTGTAAGAATCGCAGCAGAAGCACCTGAGTCTCTAGCGGCAAATCGGCCACTTCGTCCAAAAAAAGAATGCCCCCCTGGGCCCTTTCCAACCGCCCCCGCCTTTGGCTGAGAGCCCCTGTAAAGGCCCCTTTTTCATGCCCGAAAATCTCTGAGTGAACCAAGGTCGGGACAAACGAAGAGCAGTGCGCCACAATGAACGGAGTCTCCTTGTATTTACCTGCCGCATGGATGGCGCGGGCCACAAGCTCCTTTCCAGTGCCGCTCTCTCACGTAATCAGGACAGTACTTTTTGAGTCGGCCACAGATTGGATCAGCCGGTAGATTTCCTGCATGGGCCGGCTTCGGCCAACAATCCCCATGAACTTATCTGGTCCAGTCAACTGCTTTCTGAATGCCTCTTCCCTAACCTCTTTGGACATCTGATAACGGATCACACCGGAAATCTGCCGGATTAGGGTTTCAACGAAGATCAAATCGTTTTCCACATTAGTTTCCACAGAAGACGAACCGAGCATGAAGAAACCATAGCATTCGTCCTCAACTTCGATAGGCACGGCCATCCAAGTACGAAATCCGGCTGCCAGCTCCTGGATAATTGCCGGGCAATCCCCCTTTTTCGTTCCTGAGCAAGTTGGCTTCATTTTTTCTGCTGTCAGGAGCTTTAACAGGGCGTCTTCCAACTTCAGGCTTCTGATTCTCCTTTCAGCTCGATCATAGCAGGTTTCTCTCTTTTCCCCCTTCTCCGCCCTATGAAAATAGAAACCATCTCGATCTGGAGTTAGCAGGAACATCCATACATCGAAGCCGCGGTAAAAATCTTCCATCATATCCTGGAGGACACGACACATGCCCTTCAAATCGTATTCCTTGGTCACTCTCAAAAGAACGCGATTTATGGCTTGAAGTTCGTTATGCCTTCTTTTCAGTTCCCTCTCGCTCTCCCGCAGTGCCTCCTCAGCCCGCTTGCGCTGAGTAATGTCCTTCATGTGTTCGATGATGCCCACCACACGGCCATCGGGATTCTTGAGAGGAAACGCAGAAAGATCGATCCACTGTGTCGGCTCCTCTTCTGACGGATAAGGCACAATCTCGCTGTGTGCCTCGTCTGTCTGAAGGGTACGGAGTGACGGGCATCCAGGACATGGAGACTCCCTTTTCTGGTAGGCCTCGTAGCATTTCTTTCCAACTAGCGGCATATTACACGCATACATTTTTTCCGTCCAAGCATTCACCCGGATAATATTGAATTCACAATCCAGAACAGTCATCCCGTCCTGCATGGCGTCAAAGACGGTCTGGAGGAAACGCCTGTCCTCCCGCAACGCCTGTTCCACCCGCTTTCGCTCGGCAATCCTTTTTTCTTCGATCTGAAAGACTTCCAAGAAGAGACTGGCAGCCACATGATCCATCAATCGAACGTGGTCTGGCTTGGTTTGGGAGATCTTATTGGCTACGTCGTCTCGACCAGTTAGCTCGATAATCATATTGAGATCCTTGAGCTTGTATAGATCGTGATAGTCTTTTGTGGTGTAAATGCCCCTTTCCTGAGCGTAGCAGTAACCCACGGTGTTCGGATTGATATCGGCTACCCCGATCAGCTTCATTCGAAGCTCCTTGGACTTGTCGGAAAATATCATATCCATAACCGCCCTGCACCCCGGACCTCCACCCACAATGCCTACGTTAAGAACTTTCGGCTGTTCCATTATTTGCTCCTGCTTCATTGATATTCATAATAATGGTTAGAAATTGAGCATTGATGGGTCAGAAATTGTACACTGTGGGTAATGAGTTGTCAACCTGCAGCCCTAGTCTGTCTTTTTCCTCAATCTTATGCTCAGGTTTCTGGCAAGGCCGTGGAGGAACTTAATGCCAACAGAGGGGTTTTCCTAGCAGATCGATTAAAAACGGTTTCTCCGGATGGCTATATTGAAAAGCCGATCGAACCCGATAAATTGATTAAGGTTATCAAGGAAGCCTTAAAAGAATAGAACCTCGCAGCACCTTCGAATGGAGCATTACTGTTTGTTAGTCGACCCTGCGTGCTTCGGGCAGGAGAACATTTACGTAGGGCAGGCTTCCGGCTCGTAGAGTCTACGCCTCGGAGAGCCACTGCGCCTGCCCATACAAGGTGGCATGGCAAATGCCGACGTCACAAATTGGTCGGCGCGGTGGCCGACCCTACGTAAATGCCCCGTCAAAAAAAGCGTTTGCAGAGAGGCCATTCTCAATCCCTTGGGGACACGAGTTGGCCTTCATCAAACTCCTTCTCTAAATATTTCTTGGTGGGGGACGCCTTCCCTGATCTTAAGATGGGCCCTGGTGTCAGAACGTAACTCGACCTTTCCCTCTTCAAAAACACCGTTGGCAACATGAACCAGAACTCTGCGGGACTGTCCGATCTCTTCCTCGTTTTCCTTGTACCCACGAGCTTTCTTGAACATCTCTTCAGCGTCGTGGAGATACCTCATCCCCGGAAGTTCTTCCCTTCAGTTAGCAAATATCTCTTTTGCCCTCCGTCGAATGTTGTAACCGCGAGTGTGCTTTCCATATCTTCTAACAAATAGGAATGTGGCCTCACTACTGTGGTGCAGGCAAACTTCGGCCCCAGCCTAACGGCTTTAATAGTATGCTCGTGCCCGTCAATACAAATGAGTGTTTTCACAGCATCCCTTCTCGTAGCTGGCAAGTTTGCCGGTATCTGCTACGGGGTCCATTCCAAACCCAGGACGTTAACATACGCCGTTCTCAGGAAGATTAGCAATAACGAACTTAGTTCGCTTCGCTGTCGCACCAGGACGGGCAGGGCGGGCCATCATTCCATATTCATGGCACAGAAAACTGGCGTTGAAAGATACATGATTACAACTAGTTGTAGAATTTCCGACACGTAGTATTACTTGTCAATATGTGATGGAGCAGGCAAGTTGACAATTGATGGTTGTCAGTGTATGTTTGAAATGCTTATGCTTACAGACCCTGTCCGAGCCAGGGTTTGAGGCGAAGCTTCGCGAGTAATGTGGTATTATAGCTTATCATTCGCTTAATAGGGATAGACTTTTGTTAATTTTGAGAATCTATAAAAAGATATATATATATTTCTCAGGTGTCGGGTGTCAGGTGTCAGGTGTCAGGTGTCAGGTGTCAGGTTTCAGGTGTCAGGTGTCAGGTGTCAGGTTTACGCTCCGCGGGCGTGTTTAAGGTC
>DAOVOU010000058.1 GCA_030629475.1 Desulfobacterales bacterium
CAATTAGAAAATGATTTTTTCCGGCTTCTCATCCCCATCATTCCATCATTCCACTATTCCATCATTCCATATTCATGGCACAGAAAACTGGCGCTGAAAGATACATGATTACAACTAGTTGTAGAAATTCCGAGACGTTAAATTAGGTCCTGCCACTTCCAGGCCATGGGATATTTTCTTCCGTAGCCAAAAGACCTGCTGGTGACTTTCAACCCTGGGGGGGCCTGATATCGCTTGTATTCATTGCGATCAACCCTGAAAATGGTCTCCCTGACGATTGCTGGGTTAAAGCCCATGGCAGTGATTTCATCCGGCCCTTTGTTTTCTTCGACATATGCCTCTAGTATGCCATCCAGGATCTCATAAGGAGGGAGGTCATCCTGGTCCTTTTGATCTGGTTTGAGTTCGGCAGACGGCGCCCGTTGAATGATGCTGGCCGGTATCACATTTTTCTCTTTATTCACTAAGCGAGCAAGTTCGTAAACCACGGTCTTGGGCACATCAGAGATCACTGCAAGGCCCCCACTCAAATCACCGTATAGCGTGCAATAGCCTGCCGCCAGCTCTGACTTGTTCCCGGTGGACAGGACCAGGTGGCCAAATTTGTTCGAAAGGGCCATCAGCAGGGTTGCCCGGATACGTGCCTGAATATTTTGTTCTGTCACATCATACGAAGGTTCTCCGAAGACAGGCGAAAGGGTTTGCAGGAATCCATCAAAGACAGGTCCAATAGGGATATGAACCAACTCTATTTGAAGGTTCCTGGCCAGGTTTTCTGCATCTTCATAGCTTTGCTGAGACGTATACTGGGAGGGCATAAAAACACCCAATACGTTTTCCTTGCCAAGGGCCTTTACGGCAATACAGGCTGTGAGTGCCGAGTCTATGCCTCCACTAATTCCCACTAAGGCCTTCTTGAAACCACACTTATGGGCATAGTCACGGGTGCCCGTAATTAGGGCCTTGAGCATGGACTCGGTGCTGGTTTGCGTGATGGGGTGGAGCTCTCCCTTTTGGGTCTCTGTGTCAAAGACAACCATGTCCTCTTCAAAGTCGGTGGCCCGGGCCGCCATCTGACCCGTTGAATCAAAGGCCATGCTCATGCCGTCGAAAAGCACGGTGTCATTGCCGCCCACCTGATTGACATAAAGGAGAGGGACTTTGTATTTTTTGGCAATATTGCCAAGCACGTCCAACTTCAATTCTCTTTTGCCAGCAAAGTAGGGAGAGGCCGATATATTTATGATGAGATCGGCCCCTTGTTTGATCATACGCGCCATCGGGTCAACAGGATCATGCCTCTTTGAAAAGAAGTCTTTGTCATCCCAAATGTCCTCGCAGATGGTCAGTCCTATCTTGGAGTCCTTATAGAAAAAAGGCGAACATTCAGTGCCTGGTTCAAAATATCTGGTTTCGTCAAAGACATCACAGGCGGGAAGGAGTCTCTTGTGGACCTGATGAAGCAACTTGCCTTCTTCAAAAAGGACAGCTGAGTTATAGAGTGGGTTGCCCTGTTGTCCTGGGTTCTTGTCTGCAAACCCACAGACAACGCCGATTCCTCTGCCGGACTCAACCATTTTGTGGAAATTGTCAAAGTTCGCAGCCACAAAGTTTCGCCTTTCCAGAAGATCCTGTGGCGGATATCCGGAGATAACCAGCTCCGAGAAAATGATGAGATCACAAGAAAGGCCCTTTGCCTTCTCGATGAAACCCATCATCTTTTGCGTGTTCTGTTGGAAATCCCCGATGGTGGGATTAATTTGAGCCAGGGCGATCTTCATATCTCATCGTTTGCTTAATAAATTCGTACTTAGATTAATTCTTATATGGACCTAAATCTTTATCCCGTTTTGGTTTCAGGTTTCAGGTTTCAGGTTTCAGGGCACATGTAGGTTTCAGGTGTCAGTGTTCAGGTGTCAGGGAAAAATCGCGCAAGACCTTAAACACGCCCGCGGAGCGTAAACCTGACACCTGAAACCTGACACCTCAATCCTCGGGTATGGGCCAGCCTTGAGGGAGGGGTTCATCATTTACGCCATACTCTGCCGATTCCTCGGCTACCTGCCAGCGCCGCTCTCGCTCCGGAACTTTCCGCTCCAATGTTTTCTCCAATCCATTCAGCATGCGAATGCATTCTTTGTAGTGGCCCCTAAATTCAAGATACGACTTTTCTGTAATGTATCCTTTGAGTTTTGCCATGAACAGGTGATGAATTGTCTCACCTGCTTCTCCTCTGCTACGATTCACACCTTCGATCTTGTTACGGATATGCCGATCATCATTTTTCTCGGCGAGTTGGGCGGGTGCACTGTTTGAAGAACGCCTTGCCTGGCTTCCCAACTCGTACTTCTCCTCTTGGGGCCACTTGTGTGCCAAATCACAGACTTCAATGTGCAACCGGCACAACTTTTTATAAACATCAAGGTCCTCCACATCCATATAATTCCTCGTTGTCACTGCGTTCCCCCCTGAAACCTGAAACCTGAAACCTGAAACCTGAAACTTAAGGAAATTCCTACATTATCGGAAGGTACTTTTCAATCTCATACTGGCTCACATGGGTGCGGTAGCAATCCCACTCGATCTTTTTGTTTTCGATAAACTTGTTAAAGATGTGATCCCCCAGGGTCTCGCGGACCAACTCGCTTTTTTCCACGTCATGTATCGCTTCATACAGATTCCCGGGGAGTTCTTCTATGCCCAATTCCCTGCGCTTTTCAGGGCTGAATTCATAGATGTCCTCTTCTATAGGATCTGGTAAAGGATAGTCCTCCTCGATCCCCTTCAGTCCTGCGGCCAGCATCACCGCAAAGGCCAGGTAGGGATTACAGGCCGGGTCTGGAGAGCGGAATTCAATTCGAGTAGCCTTTTCTTTACCAGGCTTGTACATGGGAACCCTCACAAGGGTGGAACGGTTGCGCCTCGCCCATGAGACATAGACCGGCGCCTCGTAGCCAGGAACCAAACGCTTATAGGAATTGACCCATTGGCTGGTGATAGCGGTAATCTCCCGTGCATGCCGCATGATCCCTGCAATGTAGTTCTTTCCGACAGCAGAAAGATGGTAGTGATCGTTGGCATCGAAAAACGCATTGTCCTTCCCCTTGAAAAGGGACTGGTGGGTGTGCATGCCGCTGCCGTTTTCACCAAAGATCGGCTTGGGCATGAAGGTGGCGTAGAACCCTTGCTGCCTGGCAATTTCCTTGACCACGATCCTCAGGGTCATGGTTTTGTCGGCCATTTTCAAACCTTCGTCATAACGCACATCAATCTCATGCTGGCTGGGAGCAACTTCGTGGTGGCTGTATTCTACTTGAATCCCCATATCCTGAAGAACAAAGATAGTATCCCTTCTCAAATCGCTTCCCATGTCTAAAGGCCGGGCGTCAAAATAGCCCCCCTTATCAATGATTTTGGGGACATTGTTACTTTCGAAGTAGAAATACTCAAACTCGGGCCCTATGTAAAACGTATATCCTTTGTCTGACGCTTTCTTCAAGGCCCGCTTAAACACGTACCTGGGATCACCCTCATAAGGGGTGCCGTCAGGCTGGAGGATGTCACAAAACATCCTGGCCACAGGCCTGTCTCCGGGCCTCCATGGCAAGAACTGAAAGGTGGTTGGATCCGGCCTGGCGATCATGTCGCTTTCTTCAATCCGGGCAAATCCTTCAATGGAAGAGCCATCAAAACCCATCCCCTCGGTTACCCCCTCCTCCAGCTCGGAGGGCGTGACGGCAAAACTCTTCAACATCCCCAAAACGTCCGTAAACCAGAACTGGATGAAGCTAGCCTCCGTGTTTTTGACGATGTTCAAAACATCTTGTTCGGTTTTGCAGAGCATCTTTTCCTCCTCCTTTTCAGGCATATTTTTGCAAACAAGTTTTTGGCATCCTTCATTTTCCTGTTTACACCTTTTCCATAGAGACCAAAAGGTTATATTCTAACTCCTTTGGGCTTTGACTATGGTTTTGGCAACTTCAACATGTGTGTGGGACCCGCCTGCCAACGCCACGCACAATGCGCGATCAAGCTGCCGCCGTGTTTGGCAATGGCGGGCAGGGCGGCATTCCCTGGCCCAGACCTGGATGATTAATCCGATAAGCCCGTTGGACCCTGTCGCGCCAGGGCGGGCTTGCCGCGATCCTCGCGGCTGGAAAGCCGCTCCCACAAATTGGCCCAAATAATGATCGAGGCCAAAAAGTGTAAACTACTTTTGGGCTTCTGTGAAGGATGCCAAGTTTTTTTTGTAAAGAGCAAATGTTAGGAGGGGATTTAGTAAGTTCTCAATAACTTCGGGGGAATTCTCTGACATCGGTCAGACATTATCCAAGACTAGGGCTTAGGTAAGGGGCGTCCCCGGCTCAGAAGGGCCGTCCACCGTGACCAATCTACACATAGCCTTGTCGGAAGCCGTCAAGACCATGCCTTGCGACAAGATACCCATAAGCTTGGCTGGCTTGAGATTGACCACGATGACCACGTGCTTTCCTATGAGATCTTGTGGCTGGTAACTGTCCGCAATGCCGGCCACAATGGTGCGTTCTTCGCCGACATCGACCTTCAATTTCATTAGCTTCTTGGACCTTGGCACAGGCTCAGCATGGAGCACTGTGGCCACCCGAAGATCGATTTTCTGAAAGATTTTTTCAGAGATCTCCGGCTTCGCCAAAGTCGATACTTCCTTTGATGAAAGGGCTTCCATGGCCTTCGGTCCGAGTTTAATCTGTTCGACCCTCGGAAACAGGGTAATCGTTTTTGGAAGTTTCGTTCCAGGTTGTGTCTTTCCCCAAACGTTCAGATCCTCCAATGTCTGAAGCGAATCTGCTGATGGCAATCCGAGGTGTTTTTGCATAACCCGTGCAGCCCGCGGCATAATGGGATAGATGAGTCCTGCAATGACGCGGAGACCTTCCAGGACATTGTAAAGTACTGTCTGAAGCTGTTTGTGCTGGGACTCTCTCTTGGCGAGTTCCCAAGGGGCGGTCACGTCTATGTATTTGTTAATATTGTTTATGAATTCCCAAATAGCCATCAGGGCCTTGTGGAAGGCAAGGTCTTCCACAGCCTTCTGGTAATCTTGAATTGCCTTTTCAGCATTGGCTCTCAAGCCAAAATCGAGATCGCTCTCTGTGCCGGCTTCCCCCTGTGGTACGATCCCTTTAAAGTATTTGTG
This sequence comes from Desulfobacterales bacterium, assembly GCA_030629475.1. Classification (GTDB taxonomy): domain Bacteria; phylum Desulfobacterota; class Desulfobacteria; order Desulfobacterales. The sequence goes on from DAOVOU010000058.1 coordinate 5,177, forward strand.
AACCATGGTCAAACTTCGGCTAAAGAGGTTTCCGAGATCGTTTGCCAGGTCCGAATTGAAGCGCTGGACGAATGCCTCTTCGTTGAAATTCGAATCAAGGCCAAAGACCATCTCACGCATCAAAAAGTAGCGAAATGCGTCTGAGCCATACGCTTTTTTCAACACAAGTGGGTCCACCACATTGCCAAGGCTTTTTGACATCTTGGCTTCGTCCACGTTCCAGTAGCCATGGACATTCAGGTGACGGTATAGCGGGATACCTGCTGCTTTTAACATGATTGGCCAGTATATCCCGTGTGGTTTGAGGATATCCTTGGCTATGAGGTGCTGGACAGTCGGCCAGAATTTCTTAAATGGTTTACCGCCTGGGTATCCCAGCGCAGAAACATAGTTCAGAAGGGCGTCGAACCAGACATAGGTGACAAATTGGTTATCAAAGGGAAGCGTGATGCCCCACTGGAGCCTTGTTTTGGGACGGGATATACACAGATCCGCTAAGGGTTCGCGCAAAAAGGCGAGCACCTCGTTCCGATAACGCTCTGGCCGAATGAAATCCGGGTGTGTCTCGATGTGCTCGATAAGCCAGTCCTGGTATCGGCTCATCCTGAAAAAATAATTCGATTCCTTGATAACTTCAGGAATCGTTTTGTGGTCCGGGCATCTGCCATCCACCAGTTCGCGTTCTGTATAAAAACGTTCACACCCAAAACAGTATGCGCCTTCGTATTCGCTGTAGTAGATATCTCCTGCATCATAGATCTTCTGCAGGACTTCCTTGACTACCTTGGCGTGGGCAGGGGCTGTTGTGCGTATGAAATAGTCATACTCTATGTCGAGTTCAGGCCACAGGGTTTTGAAAAGCTCAGTGATCTGGTCCACATAGACAAGTGGACTCAAGCCCTCCTCCTTGGCCGCTCGGACCACCTTGTCACCATGTTCATCGGTTCCTGTCAGAAAGTAGGTCTCCTGGCCGCACATCCGGTGGAATCGATTCAGGACATCGGCCACAACCGTGGAGTAAGCATGACCCAGGTGCGGCCGGGCATTCACGTAATAGATGGGGGTTGTAATGTAGAATGGTTTCACACGTTTCTCTCCTCGATTATCTCGTCTAATCCCACATCAAGCTCATGTCCCTCGTCAGTCTTGATGGTGATCAGTTCTTTCAATACGTTTCGTCTGACAACCCTTCCGCACCCCGTTTTAGTCCGGACGTACTTTCCGGAATCGGGGAATTCACTTTTGAGGTGGCAGTAGGCGTCATATTCGAATGCCAAACAGCACATAAGTCGTCCACACAGGCCTGAAATCTTGGTGGGATTCAGCAACATGCCCTGCTCTTTGGCCATTCGGATTGATACTGGTTCAAAGTCATTCATAAAGGCAGAACAGCACAGTACGTGGCCGCATCTTCCGATACCGCCGCACATCTTGGCTCGATTGCGCACTCCGATCTGGCGCAGTTCAATACGCACCCGGTAGGCCTTAACCAGCATCTTGACCAACTCTCGAAAGTCGACACGCGCATCGGCCGTGAAATAGAAAGTCAGCTTGGTTCCCTCGAACAGACTTCGCACAGACACGAGGTTCATTTCAAGCCCTAATTCATTGATACATTTCAGACAATATGTATGGGCTGACTTCTCTAACTCAACATTTTTCCTGTACTGGGCGATATCCTCATCGTTTGCTAAGCGATAGACCTTCCTTAGACGAATCTCGGACTCCTCCTCTCCAGCAGGCCTGGGAGGTGTGACCACCGTGCCAAACTCCAACCCGTGCTCGGCTTCCACAATTACATGACTGCCGCGGGAAAGCACAAAGAGGCCAGCATCAAAATGGTAGATCTTGTCTCCTGGCCTGATGCTTACGCCGACGATTTTACCCATAGTAGAATGTTTGTTGTGTTTGTTGTGTTTGTTATGTTTGTTGTGTTTGTTGTGTTAACTCAATAAACCCAATAAACCCAATAAACCCAACGAGCTTAACGGAAAATACGCATCATCATCACCTCTAAGGCCAGCCGAGGATTTGAGTTCTGTGAAATGGCGGTTTGTGCCGCATGTACGGCCCCCACCTTTTCCAAGAGCTCATTGACCGACGGCCCTTGTGATGCATACTCGATCTTGGTCATAAAGTCCTTATTAATGATCCTTTCAGGAGAGACCTTACACATGAGAACATCCCTGACCCATGTCATGATCATCTCCAGAGCATCAGCCAATCTATCTTTATCACGGGCTAAGGCATCGGCGAAGGCAAAAACAGGCTGAATCGATTTTATGGAAAGGGACGCAATTTGCTCAACGAGACCAGTGCGCCAAATGGTCCACTTTTCTTCATCCACCGACAGTGCCTTCCCCAAGCTTCCTTTGGTCGATACAGCAAGTGTTGTTGCCGTTTGTTTGTCAAGCCCCTGTAGTTCCACGAGCACCTCAGTAACCTTTTCATACGGAATCGGCCTGAAGGCGATTTGCTGGCACCTGGAGACAATGGTGGGCAGCAGGTCCGTTGTCTGGCTTGCCGTGAGGATTGTGACCGTGCCCTTGGGCGGTTCCTCCAGGATCTTGAGAATAGCATTCGATGCTTCAAGGTTCATGGCCTGTGCGTCATTGATGATCACGACACGCCAGTTTCCCTCAAGGGGTGCAAATCTCAGTTGCCTGGACAGAGCCCTGACCTGGTCGATTTTGATAAAGGCACCCTCAGGCTTTATGGTAATCATGTCCGGATGGGCCCCGGAAATGACCTTGTGACACGAGTGACACTCTCCGCAGGCCGATACCCCCACAGGGCTCAAGCAGTTGAGAGCCATGCCCAAGGCATTGGCCGTTGTTTGCTTGCCAACCCCATCGATCCCTGTAAACAACATGGCGTGGGGAATGCTCCTTTTTTGAAGCATTTGGGTCAAGAACCGGATGGGGCGTTCCTGGCCAATGATAGATTCAAATTTCATCTCTCATTCCAGACAAACAATTTCAAATTCCTCGGATAACCAGTTTGATTTACAAACATTTTGGGATTGGGGAATTGAGGGATTTAGGGATTGAGCGTTTTGAAATCCGAAATCCGAAATACTATAGATCCGCCTTGTCTTCAAACCACCACTCATCTGAAGCGGTATCCAGGATTTGCTTTGCCAGGGATTGACCGACGCTGGTTCGCAGCCGGCCCACCACATGCGGAAGCCAGGCCTTGGGGCCATTGTTTCCTGCATCATGCAAGGCTTTCAGTTCCAGGACCAGTGCGAGCTGGTCTGCGTCGTGGGCAAGCTGGGCTTCCAGGGTCTCTGCCGCATTAAACTCTTCTATGAGATCGGCCACCGCCTTACCAAAGGGAAGATCCTCAGTAAGGTCACCAATAGCCCGGGATTCGTCCACCGCAAGGTACTTCTTTTGAACATAGTTAAGATCCCCGGTTCTGGCCTCGGTGAGATCGTGTATCAGGCACATCTGAAGGAGTTTAAGAGCGTCCGCGTCAGGGGCGATCTGTGAGATAACATAGCCGATAAACGTAGCAACGAAGCTATGCTCAGCCACTGATTCGTCACCCGATCCCAAAAAGTGAAACCCGGATCTGGGGATGTCTTTTAAGATCCTGGCCTCAAAAAGCAGATTTGCTATGGCTTTCATAATGTCCACTATAGTCCTTAATTAACGTCTCGGAATTTCTACAACTTATTGAATGTACAGGCTTTTTTAAGGCTTGGATTTTTGCCTTGTGCCGGAATGATGGAATGATGGAATATTGGA
>DAOVOU010000319.1 GCA_030629475.1 Desulfobacterales bacterium
CAGATTTTGATGTTCAATGCGTTGTATAGGCGTGAATACGGTTTTGAACATTTGATATTCGAATTTCGGGTTTGTTTCGAATTTCGATATTCGATATTCGAGTTTTACTGGAATAAGTACAAAAACTCATGTCACATCGACAATCTTTGGTCGATGTTACGTCGCCAAACGCCCAAATCAAGAAACCCCGTCATCAAGGAGACGGGGTTCTTGACCGGGGTTTCAGCTAACCTGCCACGTCATGCAGCTTCAACGTTTACGGCCTGCGGGCCCTTTTGTCCTTGCTCGACTTCAAAGCGAACTCGCTGGCCTTCGTATAAAGTCTTGAAGCCACTGCCGGTAATTGAGCTATAGTGGACAAAGACGTCCTGGCCTTCATCCGTGCTAATAAAACCATAGCCCTTTTTCTCGTTAAACCACTTTACAATGCCTTCTGCCATGACCATATCCCTCCTTTCAAAATGTGATTTAGCTGGGATATGGGTCTGACAGAAAAAAAAAGCCAACAAGCCCTGCGGGCCCTGCTGGCATCTTCCTTTACTTCGCAAAACTCAAATCCCAAACCAATGCTTACTTTGCCTCACCCTGCCCTCTCCCCACGGGAGAAAGGGTTTGGGTGAGAGGGGATCAACAAATACCCCGACTCTTTGAGAAGTTACCAAAAAACAATGAAACTGTTGCACATTACAACTTTCTTTTTTCTATCACCTTATGGGTTCTCATGTCAAGCAAATCTATCACTTTTTTTTGACCGCACGACCCGCCAGACCATCTGGCAGGTCTCATACGGAGTGCCACCACCCTTTCGACTTTTCATAGCAACCGAATGTGAACCTTTCTACTACGAGGGCCATCAAACTCACAGAAAAACACTCCCTGCCACGTCCCTAACTTCAAGCGGCCACCCTCCACCGCAATGATCTCTGAGGTCCCGATAATGCTCGACTTGATGTGGGCTGGCGAATTCCCTTCCAGGTGGCCATATGCTTCCTTCCAGGGAATGATCTTGTTCAAAACCATCAAGATGTCCGATTTGACGCTAGGATCAGCACTCTCATTGATGGTAATAGCCGCCGTGGTATGCGGAACAAAGAGCATGCAAACCCCGTCATCGACCCCTTCTGATCGGATTGCTTCTTCGATATCCCTGGTAATGTCTATGAATTCGGTCTTAGAGCCGGTCCTAACCGTAAGGGTCTTCTTCACGGCCTCTCCAGACAAAAAAGAGACTTTACGGCATAGTAAAGCCTCTTTTTCGGACGTCCGAATTGTTTCACAAAATCAAAATTCGTGCCTTAGACACATCCGGTCGGTTTTGGCAGACCGGCCATCTTACATGCGCCTTTACCAGGGCCGGATGGAAACAGCTCATAGATGTGCTTCAGCTTGTAACCGGTGACCTTGGAGAAGATCCTGACCATAGGTGCGATCCCGTTCTTCTCGTAATAATCCCGCAAGAAATCCACGCACTTCCTATGCTCATCGTTTAGTTCTTCAATTCCTTCAGTCGACTTCACATATCCGACCCACTCCTCACACCAGTTCCCATAGTCATCAATGAAACCGTCCTCATCCACAGTAAATGTTTTCCCTCCATACTCAACAGTTGGCATGCCACCACCCTCCTTTCTCTCTTAATGTTAATTATATTATCTGGTTATGCCTGATCCTATTAGCAATCCGTAATATAAGATGCTCTTATACGAAAAAACCCGATTTGTCAACACGAAAATAAAGAAGAACGTCGGATTAGAGCCAACTTCTGCACAGTTCCTATGAGGTAGCGGGTTGTCAAAGATCGTAAAGGGTTTCATCACGGTGTGGTGTAGCCCGTTTGACCCTCCGTCCCTTTTTCTCCCCGATTACGAAAGGTTCCTCCTGTTCAAGCAGGTCCCCCATCTCAGCCTCAACCTGTTCCGGGTCCTCGCCTGCCTCCATGCGTTTGAGGGCTTCTTCCATGCCAGGCCCAAGACCAACACCTGCCACATCTGAGAGCTTGCGCATCAAACTGACAGCCTGACGCGGATCATCCTCGTTGATTGTGTCGGCCTCCCGGGCCAATAGATTCATGGCCTTTTCCATCTTGCCCTCATCTATGGGCAGATCATCCAGATCGCCGCCCTCCTTTGCCCCCGTGAGTCTGGCAAAAGCGGACATCTGCCTTTTCAGCTTTTTTTGTTTGCATCTAGGGCAGAGAGGCCGTTTGGTGGTGTTCACGGAGCGTGAGAAGAAGTTGAATATAGTGTTGCAGTCCTCGCAATAAAACTCATAAATAGGCATGGTCTGTTCTCCAATCCCTGAATTCAGGAAACCACCCACAGGGCCCGGCCAGAGATTTTGTTGAGCACACATCTCGAGACGCTTCCCATAAAAAAGGCCTTGCCGGCGCCATACCTGCCAACGATTACTGTACCGTAGTTTCCCTTCCTGGCCTGATCCAGAATCGCCTTGCCGACGTCCATGGCCCGTTTGATCACCTTGAGTTCTATTTGATTCTCCTGGAGGCCTGCTTCCTCAAATCTGTGCTGGGCGTGGGCATAAAAATGGTCAATGCATCGCTTGGCACCTTGAGCAATTACCTGCCTGACATCACTTTCCTTTTCATCAAAATTGATGACGCAGTAATCTCTGAGCGTTGGCATTACATGAAACAGAGTGATCTTGATGTTATCATTTCCCCCAACCATAAAGCAAAGGTGATCCACAGCGCGAAGTGAGGCTTCAGAACCGTCCACGGCCAGCATTACCTTCATAGACGCAACATCTCCGTCCACTACCCACACGGGGATCACTCTGGAATGCTCCACCAGCTTGGCAGTCGTGCTCCCTATAAAGGCCTGCTGGATCCGCGAAAGCCCCCTTCGTCCCACAAGAATCGCATCATAGAGGCCCTGCTGGGCAAAGTCCAAAATATCCTTACAAATCCCCATCACCTTTTGTTGGGTGGCAGTCTCAATGCGCTGCTCGGCGATCCCCATGCCGACCATCCGGGTTTTGTGCTTTTCCAGGACATCCCGGGCAAATTGAGTATTTTTTCGGATGACCCTTTTTAGCTCGGCCCTGACCTTAAGATCGGTTTCAGCCTCATCCAAAAGAAACTGTGAGATGGTCGGCTGCACATAGAAGAGCATATAGGTAAGGTCTTGTACAACCGAAGATATTCTGACGGCATATGTAACCGCATGGATTGAATGGATCGAACCATCAACGACCAGCAAGATCTTCTTATCCATAGTCTATCCTCCTTTCTCTTACCCAGGTTGAACGGTTCAACGTTCACGGTTGCAGGTTGAAGAGCCCCTGGCCCAGACCGGGACTACATGGGCACCAAAATCATCTTGGGATGTCGCGCCAGGGCAGGCCTAACTGGCTCATATCAAAAGGATAATGCCTCAAGTAGTAAGGTTCAGCGGTTCA
>DAOVOU010000121.1 GCA_030629475.1 Desulfobacterales bacterium
CTTCAAGGGGGAGGGTTTGGGTAGGGGTAAGCAGTCGCTATTCTGTTCGCATTGGTGTGGCCAAGGATGAAGCATTTTGCTTTTACTACCAGGACAACCTTGAGATACTCGAATCCTTTGGAGCTGAGCTTGTCTTCTTCTCGCCGCTTCGGGACGAACGTCTGCCAGGGGGGATCACCGGACTCTATTTAGGTGGCGGGTATCCTGAACTGTTTGCCCGAAGACTATCGGATAACGTGTCCCTGAGAGGCGAAATTAGGGGCCTGGCTGAAAAAGACTTTCCCATCTATGCTGAATGTGGCGGGTTTATGTTTCTCTGCCAGGGCATTCAGGACACAGAAGGGAGCTTTTACCCCATGGCGGGTGTTTATCCATTTACGGTACGCATGCTTTCACGCCTGAAATCCCTGGGGTACAGAGAGGTCAGGCTGGCTGCCTCCTGCCCTCTGGGAACCGTCGGACAGGTAATTCGTGGGCACGAATTCCATTACTCTGAAATGATTGAAGGGCCTAAGGGTGTACAACTTGCTTACAGCATTGCAGGTCGCAGAGGCAAGGATACACACGGAGAAGGCTTTCTGATGAGGAATACGCTGGGAAGTTACGTGCACCTCCATTTTGGCAGTAACCCTGCCGTAGCCAAAAACTTTGTTCGCCTATGCTGGAAACATAGGTAATATCCCAGTAGGTAATATTCCAACAAGTCGGGCCATTGACTCCTGGATTCCCGCCCCTCACTTCGCTGGGGCAGGCTCTTCGCGGGAATGACCACGCGATGGTGTGGGATGTTATTGCCCGTCATTCCCGCGAACGCGGGAATCCAGAAAATCTATGTATCAGAGCATTTAGCGCAACTTATTGAAAAGATACAACATAAGAATGAAGCCGCACGAGATTGAACAGCAGAGTTTCAAGATTATAGATCACGAGGCCGGTGATCACGGTTTTCCGCCAGACCAGTGGAGCATTGTTAGAAGGATGATCCATACGACAGCCGACTTTGATTTCATCCAGACGGTTCGATTTCATCCCGAGGCCATCCAGGCCGGCGTTGAGGCTATCAAGCAGGGCAAAAATATCATTACCGACACTGAAATGCTCCGGGCCGGAATTCGCAAAGCAGATTTGGAATCCTTTGGCGTCCAGGTCCTGTGTTTTTTGAATGAAGCAGGCGTTATTGAGGAGTCAAAAAAGGCCGGGACCACGCGAGCGGCAGCCGCGGTGGACCGTGCCATCCCATTTATGAAAAATGGTATTTACGCCATTGGAAATGCCCCAACAGCCCTCTTTAGGCTCCTGGAGCTACTGGAACAAGGCGTTGCACGCCCTGCTCTGGTCATCGGACTCCCTGTCGGTTTTGTGAATGCTGCTGAATCCAAGGCGGTTCTCGTGAAAGTCAGTTCACCCTTCGTTTCCAGTATGGGGCGTAAGGGCGGGACCACCGTAGCGGCCAGCGTGGTAAACGCCCTCATTAAACTTGCTTTAGAGGAAGCCATATGATGAAACAGAAAACAGGCAAATTCTTTGGAATCGGGGTGGGCCCGGGTGACTCGGAACTCATCTCATTGAAGGCAGTGCGTATTCTTGGCAGCGTACATACGATTTTTGCAGCATCATCGACCAAGAACAGTCACAGTATTGCCATGAGGACTGCCCGCCCCCATTTTCCTGAAACGACTCCGGTGATCAGGCTTTCCTTCCCCATGACGAGAGACAGGAAGATACTGGAAGAATGCTGGAGACAAAACGCTGCTACTATAATAAAAGAGCTTGAAAAGGGAAAAGACGTGGCCTTCATTACGTTGGGAGATCCCCTGACCTATTCCACTTATGGTTATGTTGTTCGGGAGATGAAAAAGATTGCGTCACATGTTGAGATTCAGACGATTCCGGGCATCGCATCTTACCAGGCCGCGGCAGCCTTAATCGATGTCCCACTGGCCGAAGGCGAAGAGTCTCTTTTGATTCTTTCAGGAGCAAAAGGGGGCGAACATTTAAGAAGGCTTGGCACCCAGGTCGACAATATCGTGATGTTAAAGACCTACCGTCATTTTCAAGATATCTATTCAGTTCTTGAGGAGATGAACTTAGTCGAAAGCACGGTCTGTATAAGATCTTGTGGCCAGCCTGATGAAAAGATTATAAGTGATATCAGGGAAATAGCGGACAGAAAACAAAATTACTTCACCCTGCTTATCATAAAGAATAAGTAGTGTCTAGCCCGTATTGTCATTTCGACCGAAGGGAGAAATCTTAAATTTGGTAGGCCAATTTTCTGGATTCCCGCCTTCGCGGGAATGACAGTTGTATCTAATTGCCCGTCATTCCCGCGAAGGCGGGAATCCAGGAGTTGATACCCCGAGTTATTGAGATGTTACAAACGCAAGACGTAACTGCTGCTATTGCCAGAGAAAAAGAAATAGAGATTGCGGATTTGGGTACAGCTGAAACCCATACTTTCTTGCAATGTCGTTTTTGAATCAGTTTAATCGGAGAGACATCCGAATTGGGTTTCTAATTTTTTTAGTAACCCTCTCGGTAGTTCTTTTCTTCAATTATAATAATCCTGCCATAAGCTGGGCCATGGTATTGAAGGGGCTTGTCTGGCCCCTTACCAGGCTTATGTTTCTGATCGCACTTGGACTTGTGGTGGGAAATATCATAGAAGGACTGGGCTGGGTCACGAAAATTGCCACACTCTCCCGCCCTCTGCTCAGTTTTGGACATTTGTGCGACTATAGCGGGGCTGCTTTTACCACGGCCTTTTTCTCGGGTGTAGCAGCCAACACCATGCTCGTAGAATATTACATGGACAAAAAGATCAGCAAAAAGGAGATGTTTTTATCCAACTTTGTTAACGGGCTTCCTGCCTTTTTCCTGCATCTTCCTACCACCTTTCTTATTATCCTGCCACTCACGGGAATTGCTGGTATCCTTTACATTGTCCTCACCTTCCTTGCGGCCATACTCCGAACATTTTGCTATCTGCTTTACGGCCGGTTTGCCCTGGATGCCGCGCGGTGCACCATGGCTGTTCCCTTGCCCGAGAAAAAAGCCTGGGCCCAGGTATGGCATGGGATAAAGGAGAAAATTCCCGGCCGCTTTCTAAAAATTGCCCTTTACGTTGTCCCGATATATGTCGTTGTCTTTATCATCAATAAGTTAGGATTTTTTCTGTGGCTGCGCCAGGTTACTGCAGGCTTTGTCACCACAAAGCTCATGCCTGTTGAAGCGGTCTCTGTGATCATATTCAGCCTGGCAGCCGAATTTACCTCAGGCTTTGCAGCGGCGGGCGCTCTTTTGCAGGCAGGGGCGCTCACCGTAAAACAGACAGTACTCGCCCTTTTGTTCGGAAACATTATCGCCTTCCCCGTACGTGCCCTGCGGCACCAGTTGCCGGGATACGTGGGAGTCTTTTCGCCCAAACTGGGCAGTCAGATGCTATTAATGAGCCAGGGCTTTCGCGTTTTGAGTGTTTTTTTAGTCGCTTTGCTCTATCTTTTTCTTGGATAGGTCGTAAAATGGTAACCGTTCACGCACATTTCTTTTCGTCATTGCGAGGCCCGCCCTGGCGCGACAGGCTCAAGGCAGGTGGTTTCATTAATAATCCCGGTCTGGGCCAGGGAGCGTAGCGAGGAAGCAATCTCCGAGATATTCACCATGAGATTGCTTCGCTCCGCTCGCAATGACGAAAGGCGTATTGAGCCCTGTAAACAGATACGTAAAATGAAACCCAAGAGGAAGTTGAAGTCAGGTTTTACAACAGGCACAGCAGCCGCTGCCTCTGCCAAGGCCGCTCTGATGCTCCTTATAGGGAGCAAGGCTCCGGATGCAGTCGAGATAAGGCTTCCTGGTGAGGGCAAACTGAAGGTTCCAATCCATGGACGACAGATTGTTGAAGGCAAAGCGGAATGCATGGTCATGAAAGACGCAGGGGATGACCCAGATGTCACTCACAGGGTTCTTATTGGTGCCAGAGTCTGGATGACCTATAATGCTCAAGGCGGCACTGTCATTTCTATTCGAGGCGGAGAAGGAGTCGGTGTAGTAACCAAGCCGGGCCTTGAGGTGAACGTGGGTGAGCCGGCCATCAACCCTGTACCGCGGAGAATGATCCGGGCTGCGGTCAGGGAAGTCCTGGAATCTTCTCAGGGTAGCGAAAGCAAACATGTCTTTGTGGAAATCTTTGTGCCAGAAGGCGTGGAGCTGGCTAAAAAGACCTTGAATGCAAGGCTCGGAATCGTTGGAGGTATTTCTATTTTAGGAACTACGGGCATAGTCCATCCTCTGTCCCATGATGCCTATAAAGCGACAATCAGGTCTGCCCTTTCAGTGGCCAGGGCAACAGGGCTAACAAAGATCATTCTAACAACCGGCCGCAGAAGCGAAAGATTCGCACAGATGCTATGGCACGGGCACCCTAGGGGAGCCTTTGTCCAGATAGGGGACTATTTTAAGTTCTCAGTGGAGTCCGCGGCAAAGCTCGGTTTTGAAAAAATTGTGCTCGCCGTGTTCTTTGGCAAGGCAGTCAAGATGGCCCAGGGGGTTCATTACACACATGCAGCCAGGGCGCAAATGAGCATGGAAAGGCTGGCCGACTGGGCCTTAGAGGTGACAAACGAAGGGCGTCTGGCAAAACAGATAAAAGGCTCAAACACGGCTCGAGAGGTCTTGGGACTTGTCCGGAATGACTATCCTGCGGTTGTCAATGCTATAGGAGAAAGGATGGTTCGATCTGGCCAGGATTATGCCGGCATTCAGTGCAAAGTAGAAGGGGTTATCTTCGATTATGATGGCGCGGTTCTCTTTGACTCGATGAATACCTAACAGGACAAGCCGGAAATCCGAAATTCGAATATCGAAATTCGAAACAAATCCGAATATCAAATGTTCTAATATTCTAAACTGTTGGGCCGGTTTTGACTGTCATACAAGATGTCACAATTCCTTATCGTTTTTAGGTTTTGAATTTTTGTCATTCGATATTGTTTCGAATTTCGAATTTCGAATTTAAATCTTTCAACATATAAAAAGAACTTTGTGCCAGAAAAAAGACGAATTTCACAACTGAGGCCTAATGAAGATAATGCCATGATTCCAGTCCATGTAATAGGTATGGGCCTTGGGCCAGAGGATCTCACGGCCAGGCACCTCAAGATCATTGAACAGGCTCAGCTCCTGGTAGGGGGTCGCCGGCATCTTGCCTATTTCAAAGATCACCCAGGCAAGAAAAAGGTGATTACCAGAGATATGCGCGGTCTTATCAGGCAGATCGAGAGCCAAATGCACTGCAAGCAAGTTGTTGTCCTTGCCTCGGGAGACCCCAATTTCTTTGGCATCGGGCCTTTATTAGTAGCTTCGCTTGGGGCGGAAAATGTTGTGATCCATGCCAACGTTTCAAGTGTTGCGGCGGCTTTTAGCCGGATCAAGCAATCCTGGGATGATGCCACGGTTGTAAGCCTCCATGGCGAACGACCTGAAAAACCTTTCCTTGATGCCGTGGCGAGAGATGACAAGGTGGCTGTACTCACAGACTCAAAAAAAACACCCGGGTGGCTGGGCCGGAAATTGATTGAAGCTGGTCATGAAAAGGTCAGAATGTGCGTTTTAGAAAACCTGGGCACTCCTGAGGAACGGATTGTCTGGTATTCACCGGCAGAAGCTGCCAGTGAGGAGTTTGCAAAACTCAATGTCGTTATCGTGCTAAGATCGGATACTCCTGAAACAGCCCAGGGGTCTCCCATTCATTTCAAGGATCATCCACGATTACATCTCGGCATGCCAGAAGCGTGTTATCATCACGAAGCAGGTCTCATCACCAAGGCTGAGGTGAGAGCGATTTCCATTGCCAAGCTTCGCTTGTGGCCGGGCCTGGTTTTGTGGGACCTCGGAGCCGGAAGCGGATCAGTGGCCTTTGAGGCATCGCTCCTGCTCAAAGGCGGGAAAATCATCGCCGTGGAACAAAACCCGGAACGGGCTAATGATATCAGGCAAAACAAGAAGCAATTTAAGGTTAGGAACCTTGATATTGTTCAGGTCAAATTGCCCGGTGGTTTAAAGGCTCTGCCCCCGCCTGATCGTATCTTTATCGGAGGGGGCGGAAGAGACTTGCTGCGCATTATCAAAGCGGCAGGAGACCGTCTGAAACCGGGCGGGGTCATGGTGATAAATACCATTCTGTTCGGCAGCCTGGATAGGGCTATTGCAACCCTGCAAAGACTCGGATTTTCAACGGAGGTGGTCCACGTGCAGGTTAGCAGGGGGAAGGCAATGCCCTCGGGCGAGAGGTTGGAAGCCTTGAACCCGGTCTGGATTATCACTGGATTGAAACTTGAAACTTGAAATTCGAAACTTGAAGAATCCTCGATGTCTATTTCCAGTTTCGTATCATTTTGGCTCGTTGAAAGATATTCAACTCCTAACTTGTTGTGGTGTTAGTCTTGACGTAGCACTCCTTGTTGGTCATTGCGAGCCGAGCGAAGCAATCTCATTACGGACTTTGCGGTTGGTTTTGTTATGACTCAGGACGGGTGCCATGGACAAACTTGTTTGTCCGTGCCTGTTTTGGACTCGACAAGGGGAACTCCACCATCCACACGGACAAACAAGTTTGTCCATGGCACCATAGGTATTGAGAATAGGGTATAGTTTAACCAAATTGGAAACTTACTTACAATCCATGGTTTATC
>DAOVOU010000136.1 GCA_030629475.1 Desulfobacterales bacterium
ACTATAACCTTTGAACCTTGAACCCTGAACCTGGAACCGATCACTTTAGGGTTAACGTTGTTCGTCTATCGGTTGCGCTGCTCGTTACGTCCTACGTTCATCGGTTGCGTCATCTTTTTTAACCCTGGCCCAGACCCTGGCCCAGACCGGGTTTTTCTCTCCGTGGCATTGTCCAGCTTCTGTCGCGCTAGGGCGGGCCGGGTTTTTTATATGGCATCGTTTATTGTTCTGGTGTCGCGCCCCTGGCCCAGACCGGGACGTTGAAAGACTGCGGTCCCTCTTTTCCTGTCGCGCCAGGGCGGGCAGGGCGGGCCGTTTGACGTGAGCCGAATACCGAAACGAGTTGCGCAACCGTTCAACGAGAACCGGGAAACGAATAGTGGATACAGGGTTTAGAAAATATCTTGTTTTGGTCTTACTTCTCCTCGGGTGTGTCAGCGGATTCGACAACTCGGCATGGGCTCAGGAGACCCTCCCGCCTGGAGAGCCTATCCTCCCAGGTGGCGCCATCTCTCCGAGCCAGCTACCGACCCAGAGGGGCTCTGCCCCGGCGGGAGTGGCCTCTGGCCCAGGAGGGGAATCCTCTGGGACTGCGACCATAGACCTCATTGGCAGGGGCACGATTTATCGTGATAACGTGGCCGGGGCTAGAGACAAGGCAATAGAAGACGCCTTGCAGGGCGTGGTTGAACGGGCGGTCGGCCTTCTGATTTCCCCAGCATCGGTAGTGCAAGACTTCCAGCTCTTGAGTGATCGGGTCTATGATCAGACCAAGGCGTTCATTCATGACTACAGGGTCCTGACTGAGTCAAAGTCTGGCCCATATTATCGTGTGGTGGTGCAAGCCACCGTATCTATGAGTTCTATTCAAGATAAACTTCAGAGTATCGGCATCCTTCTAACTCGTAAGGGGATGCCGACGATCATGTTCTTTTTGTCCGAGCAGAATATTGGCGAGCCTTCACCTCGGTACTGGTGGGGACAAAGCCCCCCTGGTACTCATCCGTCCGTCACCGAAAAAGCGCTTTCAGAGTACATGCATGAAAAGGGTTTTGTCATTGTGGACCGGGCAGCGCTAAACCGGGACATTCAGCTCGGACCAGAATCTATAGGTCCTGAGTTGAGCGATGATACCGCAGTAGAACTGGGGAAGGAATTTGGTGCTGATCTCGTTATAGTTGGCAAGGCTGTGGCCCGCTATAGTGGGAACGTCCTGGATAAAAACATGAGGTCCATTCAGGCTGGAGTGTCTGCACGCGCTATCAGGACAGACAGCGGGATGGCCATTGCTTCGTCCCAGGGAACCAGGGTAGCCGTTCATTCGGATGACAAAGTTGGAGGCACGGAAGCCCTCATCCTTTCCGCTTCAGTGGTGGCTCGGGACCTCGTGAGGCAAATCGCGACCAGGTGGCGCAAGGAAGCGAGGCAGCCTGTTCTGGTGGAATTGATCGTAAAGGGTATTGGAGAGTATGCCGATTTTGTCAGGTTCAGAACGCATCTTAGGAACGATGTTCGTGGTGTCAGGAACGTATATTTGCGCAGCATCGGGGCTGGTGAGGCGATGATGGATGTTGATGTTATGGGAAATGCCAAGATTCTGGCAGATGAGTTGATGTTGCAGCGCTTTGAAAACCTTGCAGTAAACATTTTTGAGGTTTCCGAAAAAGGGGTAAAGCTTGAGCTGATACCCACGGCAATTGACGATTGATGATTGATGATTGATGATTGATGATTGACCGCGTAGAAGTGGGCTAAAGTGCCTAAAGTGTCTAAAGTGAGCTAAAGTTGGTCCGCCTTAGGCGGAGAAGAAGTTTTTTTAAAATCGATTTTATTCTTTTAACTTTAGTTAACTTTAGTTAACTTTAGGCACTCTCATATAGACGGATGGCCAATGACCAATGAGGCGATGGTCGCGGCAAGAATACCGCTCCCACGGAGGGACCCAAATGAAACATAAATCTGCAGCAATTCTTTTTGCTCTGGTCACACTGATTCTCTTCTCCGTGGCCTCAAGAGGCTTTACTGATGAACCTGAAGTCGTTGAGGTGGAAGGCGGGCAGGCCAGGGTGACCCTCTCAAAACCCTTTCGTTTTGATCCCGAGGTGGATGCCGATGACTGGGTACGATGGAACCAGATGCGCGATCAGATGCCATGATCGTAAGGCGTTCAATTCCCATAAACGTTCCCAACACACTGACACTTCTCCGGATCCTGTTAACGCCGCTTTTTGCCATTTGTTTGATCAAACACCTCTTCGGTCTTGCCTTGTTGGTCTTTGCAATCGCTGCGGTAAGCGATGGCATGGACGGGCTCATAGCCCGTCTCTTTCATCAGAAGACCGCATTGGGGGCCTACCTGGACCCGGCTGCCGACAAGCTATTGTTGACAACGGCATTTGTGACCTTGGCGATTCAGGAACTTATTCCGAGCTGGCTGTCAGTCATTGTTATCACACGGGATGTTTTGATCCTGTTTGGGATTGCTCTTTTTATTATGACGGGTCGCGAGTTTCAACCGGTGCCATCCATCCTTAGCAAGATCACAACCGTGGTACAGCTGGCCAGCGTGCTTGCAGTTCTGGTGGCCTACCAGGCCCCAAGGATAGCTTTGGTTCAAGCACCACTATTCTGGTTTGCGGCCGGCATGACCATGGTTTCTGGATTTCAATACATTTACAGGGGCCTGAATATTCTCCAGGAACAATCGTGACAGTAGTTCCGGCAACCAAATTCGTCTTGGTGAAGACCCTCTATTTCTCTTGACACTGCCAGCAATACTTGATAGCAAAAAAACATACAGGCACGTAGCTCAGGGGGAGAGCGCTACCCTGACACGGTAGAAGTCGCGAGTTCAAATCTCGCCGTGCCTATTCCATTGAAGAGGACACGGGAGACTGGGCAACGTCAGTTTTGATCATGATCTAAAACATGATAAGGTAGAAGGCATCTGGATAGATGATACTTCAGATGCCTTTTGTTCTTTCATGGGATTCTCAACATGCGCATTCTTTTGATCCATGCAGACAGATTTTCGTTTCGTGTCACAGGCGAAACCTCGGTGTCTATGCCGAGCGAGTTGGAAAAGGCGAGCCGTGAGGGTGAGATTGCTGAATGCCTGGTGGTCTTTATGGCGGCCGAAAAGGGTGATGAGGCTGATGTTGATTCAGTCGTCAACCAGGTGATCGAAGAGGTTTTATCACTTGCAGATCAACTCGGCACACGCCATCTGGTCATTTATCCGTATGCCCATCTGTCAAGCACGCTTTCTTCCCCCCGTGTGGCAGTGCGGCTGTTTGATGAGATTTGCCGGCAGCTTCAAAGCCACGACCATTTCAAGATCTTGAGGGCGCCCTTTGGTTACTACAAGGCATTTGAGATTGGTTGCAAAGGACACCCCCTGTCAGAGTCGGCCAAAACGATCACCCCGGGCAGGCCTGCGAAAGGATCCGCTGAGGCCGAAGAGTCTGAGGCCATCAGGGCAGAAAAGACCCTGAAGTCCGAATGGATTATCATGACACCTGATGGGGAACAGGTATCGGCGGAAGATTTTTCATTTGCTGCACGGCCTAACCTGGAACGGTTGTACAGGTATGAGAAGTCAGGAACCCGTGTGTCCGATCAAGCCCCCCCGCATATTGAGTTGATGCGGCGTATGGAGCTGGTTGATTACGAGCCAGGAGCAGATCCCGGTAATTTTCGGTGGTACCCAAAGGGCCAGTTGATGAAGCGCCTAGCTGAGGCTTAT
Organism: Desulfobacterales bacterium; assembly: GCA_030629475.1. GTDB lineage: Bacteria > Desulfobacterota > Desulfobacteria > Desulfobacterales. Next base: position 3,746 of record DAOVOU010000136.1, read on the forward strand.
GTTAGCGGGCTGGTCACTGATCATGGCGGGATGCAGGTGGAGACCCCTATCATGTACGATTATCAGCATCCCAAGCTCAGCCTCTACCTCCAGCGATTTCCGGCCCGCCAGTATGTGCTCCTGTCAGGCCAGAAAGAATATTTCCTCCGTTTTGCAGCCTGTTTTGGGCAATACCTGATTCAACATGATATGCAGATTTCCTACCACCACCTGCCATCTAAACTCTACGAGCTAGCCCATTACGCTTTCAGGCGGGAGCAGTCCGGGGAGCTGGCTGGACTAAAACGGCTACGAACCTTTACCATGCCGGACCTTCATACGCTGGTCGAGGACGTGGAACAGGCCAAAGAAGAATTCCTGCGCCAGACCGAATTGGCCATGCAATGCATGGAAGGCTTTGAGCTCGATTTTGAGGTAGCCATACGATTTGTGCGAGATTTTGCTGATCAGAATAGGTCCTTTGTTGAAGAGATCACCTCCTGTTGTGGCCGCCCGGCCCTGATGGAATTGTGGGACGAACGGTTTTTTTACTTTGTTGCAAAGCTTGAATTCAATTTCATTGATGCTCTGGACAAAGCGGCCTGCTTGTCAACAGTCCAGATAGATGTGGAAAATACCGAAAGATTTGATATAACCTATGTAGACAAAAATGGGGAAAAACAGTACCCCCTTCTCTTGCATGCCTCTATCTCCGGCTCGATAGACAGGGTCCTCTACGCTATACTGGAGACCCAGGCCATGGCCATGACGAAAGGACGAAAGCCCTCATTTCCCTTTTGGTTGGCCCCTATTCAGTTACGCCTTGTTCCGGTGTCTGAAAAATTCGATGGTCCCTGTAAGCAGGTCTTGAAAAAGGTACCATATCGAATCGACTATGACGATCGGGACATCACCATGGGCCGGAAAATAAGGGATGCGGAAAGGGAATGGATCCCCTATATTTTGGTTTTGGGAGCAAGAGAGGTTGCAGAACAGTGCCTCAACGTCCGAACCAGGGACGGGGCTCAGAGAAAGATGGCTCTGCCCGAGCTTCTGGCAAAAATTGAGCCACAGATGAAGGAGAAACCTTTTCTGGGGTTGCCCTTGCCACAATGCCTTTCTCGACGTCCGATTTTTGTGGGGTAAGTCGCCATAAAATCTTGTGTGAACGGTACATCTTGTAGTATAAAAAGAATTCGTTCATGGGTAGTCACGCATAGTGCATGGCGCAGAGAGCAGAGAGCAAAGCGGAAAGACCAGAGAGCAGAAAAACGCCATGCACTTTGCGCTATGCTTTTTGCGCCTTAACCATCAAGGAGGTGAAGAATATAGCTAAGCGCATCAACGTAAACCTAAGGATTCGGGCCAAAGAGGTGCGGTTGATAGATTCGGACGGCAAGCAGGTCGGGGTCGTGCCGTTTAAGGAGGCTTTGGAAACAGCAGAATCCCACGGGTTGGATCTGGTTGAGGTTGCTCCCAATGTTAGTCCGCCGGTTTGTCGAATCATGGATTATGGCCGATACAAGTACGAACAGAGCAAGAAATTTCAAGAGGCCAAGAAACGGCAGTCAACTTTTCAAGTCAAAGAGATAAAAATACGTCCCATGACCGGAGAGCACGACTTGCAGGTTAAGGTGCGCCACATAAAGCGTTTCCTGCAGAATCGGGATAAGGTAAAGGTTACGATCATCTTCAGGGGACGAGAGCTTGCCCACACAGACCTCGGGGCAGCGCTTTTACAACGTGTGGTTGAAGAAACATCAGAACTTGCCGTCGTGGAGCAGGGAGCCAGGAGAGAGGGCCGCATCATGGTCATGGTTCTTGCCCCCAAATAACTCCCCCGGAAATCTGCTCTTCGGAATTCATGAATCGTTATTCGAAAATTCGGTAACCGTTCACATCCCCACCCCAACCCTGAATGCTCTTGAATTAAGGGTTGATGGTTTGGCAAGATTTCGCGTCATCCTTCATAATGATTAGAGTAATCCGTGTAATCTGCGAAATCTGTGGACTAAACGATTAGACGATAAAGATAAAGAGAGGACAGAAACGATGCCCAAAATGAAGACGAACCGAGGTGCTGCAAAGCGCTTTAAGGTAACGGGAACGGGAAAAATAGTCTATTCAAGGTCGAATGCAAACCATATCCTGACCAAGAAGACATCAAAAAGGAAGCGGACGCTTCGAAAGTCCCATATTATCGACAAAAACAACAAGCGTATGGTGAACGTACTGATTCCGTACAGGTGAATAACGATTCCCGATTCACAATTACAGACGTAAGGTATGGGAGCATTCGCAGATTCTTAAAGCGCTATGAATAAATCCGAAATACGAATATCGTACTGTTTTCAAGGCGTAAGCCGCAAATACGAAACCCTGGCCCAGACCCTGGCCCAGACCGGGATTATAAGCTTAGTAGATTAATTTAAGCACGTAGCGCCAGGGCGGGCCTGAATTACTGGCTTGGTAGCTTATAATAAGCCGAAGCGCCAGGGCGGGCAAATCCGAATTTTTAAATTTCGTAAGGCTTCAAACCACAGGGCTGCCAATTTGAATTTGTTTTGAATTTCGTATTTTGGTAATTTGATATTGTTTCGTATTTCGTGGTTAGCGCAAG
>DAOVOU010000208.1 GCA_030629475.1 Desulfobacterales bacterium
CAGACCTGGCTTTCCTGTCCCATTGCGTAGAAACTTCTGGCGCAGCATTCAATGAGATCGTGCCAAGAATGCATATCAAGTCGCGCCAGGGCAGGCTTGAACCCCTGGCCCAGACCGGGACTGCCGGCTTGCTAGCTTAGACTAAGCTGAAGCGCCAGGGCGGGCCTGAACCTGGAACCGATCACTTTAGGCTCTATTGTGATAAGAAAGCCATTTAAGCAGTTGAAAAAAGAGCTGATCAAGCTGGCAGGCGAATTACCTGATTTTTCTGAGATCGGGCCTGTTTATCTTGTGGGCGGCTCGCTACGGGACCGCATCCTCAATCGTCCATCCAACGACCATGACTTTGCAGTGCCCGGCAATGCCAGGGCCTTTGCAGAAAAAGTAGCGGCAAAACTTGGTGTGCGCATGATTGAGATGGGCAAGGAAGACAAGGTGGTCTTTAGGGTGGTATCGGGCGATAAGGTCCTCGATTTTTCCCCCATTCATGGCAAAACCATTGAAGACGACTTGAAAAGACGCGACTTCACTGTCAACGGCCTCGGTTTTGACCTGTCTTCTGAAAGCCCTATCGACCCTGTTGGGGGCCTGGGCGACATCAGGTCAAAAACCATACGACTGATCTCAGAAGATGCGATCTTAGCCGACCCCCTGAGAATGCTCAGGGCATTTCGTCTTGCCGCTGTCCTGGGTTTTGAGATTGCACCGCAAACCTTGTCTGTCATCAAAGAGCAAGCTACACTTGTTGTGAGGTCGGCCGGGGAACGGATAAGGACAGAGCTTTTTAAGGTGATGGAAGCAGAGAGATCTTTTCCGTACATTGAGCAGATGTCCCAGGTGGGGCTGCTGATGAAGCTCATCCCCGAGCTTGAACCATGCCGTGATTGCCCGCTTAATGACCACGGATACGATGTTTTCCGGCATGTCATGCGCACCTATGAGGAAATCGAGATTATTCTTAGCGATTACCCAACGTTGTGGCCTGAATACGCCGAACGGATTCGCACCTATCTTGAACAGGACAATCGAAACGCGCTCTTGAAGTGGGTTGCCTTGCTTCATGACCTGGGCAAGCCTGCGACACGCAGTGTTGATCCGACCGGAAGGTTGCGATTTCTGGCCCATGAGATAAAGGGGGCTTATATTGCCAGAGGCATTTGCTTGAGGCTCAGGATGTCTGGTCAGGAGGGATCTTACATAGAGCTAATCGTACAAAATCACCTTCGTCCACTGTTCCTCTTTGACGCCCGCCAGAGGGGCACCCTGACTACAAGGGGGATTGTTCGCTTTGTCAGAAAATACGAGGACGATGTTATTGGGCTTTTACTCCACAGCCTGGCAGACCAACGTGCCAAGGCCGGGCACAGCATCCCTGCCCGCCATCCGTCCCGCCCGACTTCGCCTGGACCTGCCCGACAATGCCAGTCTTTGGCAGGCGGGCGAAGTCCTGGCGGGCGGGCACGCGAGACAGCGGGGCGCGAGGCAGACAGAAAATTCGAGAAGGCGTTTGTGACGTTCGTGAAGGAGATCCTCCGGAAATATTTCTCTGACCTCAAGCCCAGGATGACAGCGCCGAGACTGATTACCGGAAAAGATCTAATCGAGCATTTCGGCCTCACGCCATCTGAACTTTTCGGAAAGCTGCTTCATGAGGTGGAAGAAGCGAGATTGAACCGAGAAATCCATACAAGGGAGGAGGCATTTGAACTCGTGGCCAGATTGCTTCAATTGGAGGGCGATGCCGGAATCGAACCGGCGACACCAAGCTCCGGAGGCTTGTGCTCTATCCGCTGAGCTAATCGCCCTCAAAAATCTGGTGTTTGTTGTGTTTCTTGAGTTTGTTGGGTTCATAGGGTTAAAACACAACAAACCCAACAAACCCAACAAACTCAACGAACTCAATAAACTACTTATTGCCTTTTTTGTCAAGAGGGATTTGACGCGGCCCAATACTTGCAAAACATGTGCGGCGTGATTATATTGTTGACCTACGGCACAAAAGATTTTAATGAATAGGTGGGAGTACAATGCCATGAGCGAAAAAGACGAAAAAATTCCGGATCCTAGGACAATCGAAAAAGAGATCAGCCAGTTCCTGTCAGAAAAATTCGGTGGCCGCGTAAAGCTCATCTCGCCTGTAGTTCTGCCTCAGGAGGCTTCCTTTGATAAGGAAGAAGAGCCTCGTAAGGAGAAAGAGATCCGTTTTTCCTTAAAGCCTGAGGAACTTGCGGCCTATCTTGATCAATACATCGTCAAGCAGGATCAGGCCAAGGCAATCCTGGCCACCAAGATCTGCACCCATTTCAATCGCATCAAATACGCCGAATCTTCCGGCGACGACAAAAAAGGAATGGTTGGTCAAATCAAGAATAACATCCTCATGATCGGGCCTACCGGCGTGGGCAAGACTTACATGATCAAATTGATCGCCGAGAAGATCGGTGTCCCTTTTGTCAAAGGTGATGCCACAAAATTCAGCGAAACCGGCTATGTCGGGGGCGATGTGGAAGACCTTGTGCGGGACCTGGTGCGCGAAGCAGACGACGACATCGAGCGGGCCCAGTATGGTATCATTTACATCGATGAGATCGACAAAATTGCCTCCAGTACAAATCTCATTGGACATGACGTTTCCCGTACCGGTGTTCAGCGCGCACTGTTGAAACCAATGGAAGAAACCGATGTTGACCTCAAGGTCCCTCACGACCCCATTTCGATGCTTGAGGAAATCGAACGCTACCGGAAAACCGGCAAGAGAAAAAAGAGGGTTGTCAACACCAAGAATATCCTTTTTGTCATGAGCGGCGCTTTTAGCGAGCTTGCGGAGTTCATCAAGAAGCGGGTAGTGGATCAGGGCATCGGGTTTGGGGCAACCCTTACCAGCCGGTCAGAACGTGTCGATTACCTGAAACATGTCAAGCCGGAAGATCTGATGAAGTTCGGTTTTGAGACCGAATTCGTCGGACGGCTCCCCGTGATTTCCGTGTTTGAAGAACTGAGCGAAGACGACCTGTACACCATCCTAAAAAATCCGAACAATCCTGTTATTGTCAGCAAAAAACTCGACTTCAAGGCTTACGATATATCGGTCAAGTTTGAAGACAAGGCGCTTCGTGCCTTGGCCCACCTTGCCTATGAGCAACAAACCGGGGCACGTGGCCTGGTAAGCGTTATCGAGAAGGTCTTGTTGAAGCTTGAGAAGAAGCTACCATCCACGGAAATAAAGAGGCTGCCGGTGACAGAAGAGGTGATAAAGGACCCCGAAGGTATGCTCCAAAAAATCATATCCACGCCCGACGATCCCCGGTGGACACAGCTTTGCGAAAAGCTTGCCCACGATGAAAAGGAATCGGTCAAGGAATATGTAAAGAACAACCAGGCCGTGCTGGCTGACATGTCTAAGATTGCACTCACCCCATCGCGGATAGACTTGATTGCCGATGTTTACGCCATGAGTGCCTGGAGCATAAACGGTGTAATAGCAAAAATTGGGACTTACTATGACCAGGTAAAGAAGGTGGAAGCCTATTTTTACAAGACCCACGACTTGAATATTAACCTGGACGAGGATGCTATAGACGTTGTTATCCAGGAGATGTTCTCTTCTCCGACAGCACTTGGAGATTTCTACAAGCAACTGACCACCAAGTTTGAATACGGTTTTAAGCTCATCCGCGACAGGGTCGGCCGGGATACCTTTGTGATCACCAGGGAGGCCATGGAAAACCCCGAGGGATTTTTCAATGACCTGGTAAAAAAAATCTATACTGAGACTTCCGAATCATAATTCCGACCCTGTTGTCTCTCACAGAGTCCACAGAGGCACTGAGTTTTTCCCCTCAAAAAATCAGGCCAGGGAAAAACTGGTAAGGAGCAAATCATGCTTTTTCCTGACTATAGGGCGAGACGTTTGCGGCAAAATGAAAATTTCAGGCGTATGATACGCGAGACAAGGCTGTCGGTTGACGACCTGATTCTGCCCCTCTTTTCCGTAGGCGGCAAAGGAGTCAGGAATCCCATCCCCTCAATGCCCGAACATTATCAACTCTCTGTGGACAAGATTGTGAAAGAGGCCTTAATTGCCCGCGATCTGGGTATCCCGGCCGTGATAATCTTTGGCATCCCCAACAAAAAGGACGCCTTGGCCACGTCGGCCTATGCCAAGAATGGAATCGTGCAAAAGACCGTGAGGGCACTGAAAGACAAGGTCAAAGACCTGGTGGTCATAACCGATGTATGTCTGTGTGAGTATACCGATCACGGGCACTGTGGCGTAGTGCAGGACGGTATCATAAACAACGATGCGACTCTCGATCTTTTGGCACGCACAGCCCTTTCCCATGCTCAGGCTGGGGTGGACATGGTGGCCCCCTCTGATATGATGGACGGCCGTGTAGCCGAAATACGCGATGCCCTGGATGAAAACGGGTTTGAGTCCGTACCCATCATGTCCTATGCTGCCAAATACTGCTCTGCCTTTTATTATCCTTTCCGCCAGGCAGCCGAGTCAGCCCCAAAATTCGGAGATCGTCGTACTTATCAGATGGATCCTGCCAACAGCCTGGAAGCGATTCGCGAGGTGACCATGGATGTAGAGGAAGGCGCTGATATCATCATGATAAAACCTGCGCTTGCTTACCTGGACATCATCTGCCGGGTTCGGGAAGAAATCGATCTGCCGATAGCGGCTTACAACGTTAGCGGCGAATTTGCCATGATCAAGGCAGCCGACAAGCTCGGATGGCTTGACGGCAGCAAGGTCATGATGGAATCCCTCACTGCCATCAAGCGGGCAGGCGCAGACATGATCCTTACGTATTTTGCAAAAGAAGTGGCAAAGGAGCTACGGCAGGATTGATGATTGA
>DAOVOU010000143.1 GCA_030629475.1 Desulfobacterales bacterium
ACAGACGATCCGATCGTAAGTTCCATCGTGTTACCCCCTATTGTTCTGTGGGTATAACCGTTGTAAGCACGCCATCCATGTCAAATATCAAGGCCAGCCATGTTTGTTTGCAATGCGACATGTTAAATATGTGCTTACAATGCCTCGGGTTATAAGCTTCAGAGAATTTTTCGTTTTGTATTCCCCGCTTCCTCCTCCGTGAACCTGCCCATAACATAGAGCCTGATCTTGTGACTCCTGGGGAACTCTCTCTTTACAAGGGTACTGAGCAATCTTTTCAGCTTTTCCGGTTTCAAGCGAAACCTCTCCTTGAAATATCCGTTTTCAATAACCAGTAAGTCCCCTTCACTCATTTTAGCGATGATAAGCGATCTATTGCGCTTATACGTCCGCAAATCCATATAGTGGGATACCGGTAGCTTTTTCAGCTTTTTCAACACACTGTCAATGATTCTTGTCTTATCGATCATCACGGCGGCCTGTATGATTATTCTTGATCTGCATGACCTTGTCGTTGATTCTGAAGTTCCGGTTGCTTTGATGAAGGTGATTCCTTCAATTTGGCCCTGGAGTTCGACAAGCATGCTCCGGTCTTATTCCCCCACTTGACAACATCGTTTGATTATCCAATTGATCAATAACCAACCGACCAAACATCCAATAGCATAGTGAGGGAAATCCCACCAAGAAAACGATGTGCCTATCAGTGCTCTTCCCAAGAAATATGTCCGAATCTTTTCCAGAATCCAAGGATTCCAAAGCTGAAGTATTTCCAGTGCACAGGTGACGATGAATACCCAGAAAGGAGCAGTTAGTTACTTATTTAGGATGTCCCGAAATCCTTACGATTTGAGTAACCATTTCCATGCTGGGACGATGCGGATGGTGCCGCTTTCTGTTTTGATTGTGGATTCCTCGCTAATATTGATCAACAGGAGATGGGCGTCAGGCATAGCGGAACCCGCCTCATACAGCGCCCGGCACTCGCGCTCGCGGGTTACGGGCTCGCTGATGTCTGTCGAGACCTGAATCGCCTCCACGGTCCCGTTTAGGCTAACTGCGACAAAGTCGACCTCATACCCGGATGGCGTGTTCAGGTAGGCAGTCTGCACATGCCGGCGGCACAGCTCCATAAACACGCAGTTTTCAAGAAGATGACCAATATCCGGTTCGCGCATCAGCGAGTACGACGCGGCCAGGCCGGTGTCGATGACATAGGGCTTAACGGGGTTGACCATCCGCTTACGTTCAGATTGCGTGTATATATGAATTGTACGAACAAGAAAGGCATCCTGAAGGTGATCCAGGTATTCGTGCAGCGTCGTCTTGGCAACCCTGATCCCTTGCGACTTAAGTTGGTTGTAGAACTTGTTTACCGTAAAGGGCGAACCGGGATTTCTTAACAGATGCCGGATAAGCTTTTTTAACACCCCGATGTTCGTAATGTTAAACCGGTCAACGATGTCGCGAAAGAGGACGGCATTTACGTAACCTTGCAGCAAAAGATGCCGATCTGGTGGTGTCAAGCCCTGGGCCTCGGGGAAGCCGCCGACGGCCAGGTATTTTTGCAACTGATTTTCCAGCAGGGACCGCATCTGTTTGTTGATCTTTAGGTGTGACCGGGGGATGTCGATGTTCTGGGCCTTCAAGAATTCCCGATAGCTGTAAGGATAGATAGCTGCTTCAACTGCGCGGCCGCGCATGGACGAAGCGATTTCTCGACTCAGCATCTTTGCAGAAGAACCACTAACATAGACCTGGACATTCTCAGCATCCATCAAACGTCTGACATACTTCTCCCATCCTTCAACCAGTTGGATTTCATCAAAGAAGAAGTGCACTTTGCCTGAACGGTTCTCAGGAAACATGACAAAGTATTCATCCGAAATCCAATGCAAATCATTCAAGGTCATGTCTGATAGGCGCTCATCCTCGAAGTTGAAGTAAACGAGCCTTGACCGGGCCACGCCTTGTTCTAAACAACGCTGCATTGTCTGGTACACAAAATAGGTCTTGCCCGTTCGGCGCATGCCGATAATGGCATAGGCTTTGTTGGGAATTTTCGGGAGTCGGCATTCCCGCTCAATCAGTTCCGGTAGATCCATAGTGACTGCATCGGCCAGTCGCTGTTGGATGATGGTTTTCATCACCTATTCCTTGTAGTCAAGAAAATGATCGGCGTTATTTGTCCTTACATATAAGGACATATATTATATTTTTATCCCGTAAGTCAAGGATAAATATGATCGCCACGCCCCCCTCGGTATTCCCAATATGTTCTTCTTAGAATGACGATTTTGACCCCAAAAATGCTGTTTTAAGGCACTATTTGGGGCGAAATCTGAGGTTTTGTTTTGTAATGTCTGCTAGTTGGCGTGGCCCGACCCCCATTCCCTCCCATTGCGAAAATGCCTATCGAGTTCTCTTGTGATAACAAACTCGTCAAGTTCCTGCCAGACGGAGCGGTCGTCCAGTTGGTGGGCCTTAACCAGGCCATTGATCGAACGGAAGATGTCTTTTTTGAATAAGCTTTTGATCTGCATCGTGGGCCTCTTTCAAGGAACAAGCTTGAAAGCTCGATAGTAGTTGTTGCTTTTGATCTTACCGAATACAGGTTGACATGCTTTACTCGGAGTCCAGGCCTGTGCTTGGGAATGTGGGCCAAGAGGAACTGGATATGCTCGCGGATGCGAAGTTCTTCCTCAGGCGGATAGTCAAAAATGTAGAAGGCAATCTCGTTCCCGAGCCCTTTGCTACTGAGGAATTCCTTTGAGGTGACCTTCGGGAGAACTTCGTTTAGTCGTTGCGTCAGTGAATCGTTCATGGTGCCACCTGAATGCAGCGCAGGACGTAATGCTCGTGATGTTTCTCCAAGTAGCCTAGTACCTGAGAAACAATATGAACGGCCTGCAGTCTCTTCGACCTGGTGTTCTCGATGTAACCGGCCTGGGCCAATATCTGGAAGACTGACGACCGGAGACGCTTTCTCGTAGATTCTTTCCAAACCGGCATGTCCTGGTCACGTCCCCGACAATCATCCAGGTAGTCGTCCCAAAGCTTGTTCGACAGGGCTTTGCTGAACAGTCGGTACTGCTCTCTGACAACCAGATCGAGAAAGTCGCCCAATAGCGGGCTGTGCTTCACAGCGGCGGACAAAACAGCGTGAGTGGCGACGGTACCCGTACCGTCTCGAACGAGCCTCCAGAGTTCAGGTTTCATCAGTTCCACTCGCTTACGGATCAACCTGCCAAGGCGAACGGCAGTGGCTTCGGTCCTGGCCTGAAGGACATTGTCACTCAGGATGGCTTCCTTCCAGCCCTGAGTATCGACACCTCTCAGCAGCAAGTCGGCAATGATCCTGCTTTCGTGCACCTTAAGCGATCCGGCTGTGATGTCGGCTCTGTATCTCATTTGCGGCGGCGCCCCAGCCAATCGGGTTTATCCAGAAAATTGGTCTGCGGGTAGATAGGCTTCACCGGTCTGAGAAGCATGTCTGCGTATTCTGTTTATGACATCAGGCATGCCCATTATTCCGCTCAATATATAATAGATATGACTGTGATCCATCAAAAGTATAGGGGTTCGTTCCCCAGAGGCTTCTTCTTTGGCTGTCGATGAATAGCCAGAAATCGAAACTATTATTCCCATTGTGTTGTCAGCTTTCGATGTAACTTTCCTGAGGGCCAATGAGGGCCAATGGGGACGTTCATAAATAAATAAGTAACTCAGTCAAGCAGTTGATAATTATTTTATTTGGATAGGCGTTTTCTCCTGCTTCCAGCTGCCTTTTGCTCAACACCATCGTTAAGACACTTCTGAAGGGTCAGCATGTCTTCTTCAGATAAATTGACTTGCGGCATTATGGTTATTCCTCTTTCGGCTATTTCTCTTTGGTTTCCCAATACCCACCGGTTTTGGGGCTTCCTCTGAACTCGATCTTTCCCTCTTCTCTAAGTCGTCTCAGCCAGCGTTCCAAAGTCTTGACCGGAACTCTCATAGCCCTGGAAATCTGTGGTGTGCGCCGGTCGGGATTGGTCCGGATAAATTCCAGTAGCCGGGCTACTCCCTCAATTTGGTCCCCGTTCGAGGAAGTAACAAGATCGACCCTGGGACGGCCTTTTTCGATGGCTTCGTGCTGTGGTTTTCTCCTGAACGTAATGGAGAACCAGTCGGCATCGGCTTCTATGAGCGGTTCAGATTTCTTACGCCGACTTTCCCGCCCCGATCGTCTACGCCGATCAGAATGCGTCCACCTGAGGCGTTTGCAAACGCGCAGATCTCACGCCCAATGTGCGACGGAGTTCTCTTGAACTCCACTGTAAACCCTTCACCGATACGGATGAGTTTGTTCAGTTCCTTTGCTGTCATATACGTAGGCCGCTATGCGAAACTCCTTTCCAACAAATCGTTCAAACTTGGCCATTGTGAATCCAAGACCTTGGACCTTGGTCTTAAGACCTTAGCCAGCCGCAATCTCATCACTCACGTCCACATATCTTCCAGCCGTTGCAGCCAGCTCCTCTGCCACAGCCTAGCGGACATGGGCGGGTTCCAATACTTCTGCATGCCTGCCGAAACCCATGACCCAGCTCATGACTTCGACAAGTCCTCTGACCTGCATGGTCATTCGACCAGTTTCGGGTTTGGCGCAAGGTTGCACTCTCCGAGGCGTAGGCTCGTGCCTCTACGAGCCAGAGGCCTGACGGCTTGAAAAGAGGATTAAATTGCCCTGTTTCTTATTGATTTAGGGGGATTTTTTATCAGGAACGAGCACCAAAGTAAAGACCAAAGCCCCGACTTAACCTGCATTATAACACATCGTTGTGACAGATGCGGTCATGCCGATTTTGGATTGCGGAATGCGCCCCGGTGAAGTGGGCTTCGCCACCGTGGAATGTCCTTCGCGTTCCACCCCAGTATGATCATTCGGACCTACGTGGCAGGCAGGGCAAGCGCTTCACCCCAGTACGAGCATAGCCTACGGGGCAGGCAGGGCAGGGATTGCGAAATTAATCCGCCGCAGGCGGACGAAACCTAAAATGAAACACAGGAATTTCGAGTTGTAATGGCCTGTTTCCCATGATAAAAAGGCATGGTTATCTATTGCCAACCTTAGTCACGTTGCATAGACATCTGAATCTGAGAATTGTGGTTTATGGTCAAAAGGAGGAGATATTCTGAGTGTAATCGATAAGATACGCAAAAAAGTCTACGACAAGGAATATGAATTCACAATCCCACATTTCTTTGAAGAGATGGCGGCAGATGACCTTGAATTTGCAGATGTCAAAAGAGCCATAGAAACAGGCAGGATTAGACGGAGGTTTACACGAGATCCCAGGGGTACACGCTATGAAATTGTAGGCCGGTCCACTGATGAAAGGGAGATTGGTGTCATCTGCAGGATCAAGGGTACTGGCAAATTGCTTTTCATAACGGTATATGCTTTATAATACTTTTAGGAGGTGACAACAGTGTATGATTATGGAAAATGCGAAATCTGTGACACCCCACTAGAGGAGAAGAATATCCAGCAGGACTTCTGGATTAAGGACAAATTGGTAGTGATTGAGAAAGTTCCAGCCGGGGTATGTCCTCAATGTGGCGAAAAAGTCGTCAATGCAGAGGTAGGAGAACATATCGCTGACCTACTTAAGGACGCTAACCGTATAAGTAAAGCACCTACTATATCCGTGCCTCTTATAAAGTATGAACCAGAAACCGTGGCAGTCTAAAGAACCCGACCAAACGCCAGACTGTGTGAAAACGGGTCATAAACAGCAGATCAATATCATTTAATGCCAAATTGTATGATCCAAAATCTTTCGAGCTAATGTACTAAGAAACGAACAGCCAGTTTTTCCTTTTACATCATGTGGCATGACTCCTCAAGAGACCGCAATGAAGTTGAGCACATGAATGCCTGCATACATCTTCTTACGCAAGGGCCTTTGATGTAGGAAGCTGTCTCCCCTCTTCCCTACATTTCCCAAGTCCCACCCAGCATTCCTCATCCATGCAGCAGTCGTCAAAACAGATTGTGAGACCATCACAGTTGCGGTTTTTGTAAGAAACTCTTTGACCAGCTCAATCATCGTCAAATACAAAGTTTGGCAATGAAACCAAACATTTTTGCTTGACTTTTCAAAAGGTTATGTTCTATGAACCGACGAGCTTCGAAGAA
>DAOVOU010000288.1 GCA_030629475.1 Desulfobacterales bacterium
AAAGGATTCTTATTCCGAATTCTACTCTCTTTACCAACGCAATTAGTATTTTTGAGGCCGAAACGGAATTTTACAAAAAGGGGGGAAAATGAAATGTATGCTATGTATAAGAAAGTAGAGATTGCTGAAACAAAGGAGATGGTTGGCACTGGGTGGTTACCTCCGTTACCTGATTTGCGTGACTACACAGAGGAGGAGCCTGATATTGCCAGGACTACAAAGAAACTGGGCATCTCACCAACAAAAAAGACAACCCCATCACTGCCGGTCAAAGTAGATCTAAGGCAGTGGTGCTCACCGATTGAGAACCAGGGAAGTTTGGGGTCTTGTACTGCGCACGGTGCTGTAGGGATAGTTGAATACTTTGAGCGCCGAGCGCTTGGCAAGCATATTGATGGCTCTCGGCTCTTTATCTATAAGACTACCCGCAACCTGATGGGTGTAACTGGTGATACCGGCGCCTGGCTGCGAAACACCATGGGAGCGCTGGCGCTCTGTGGCGTGCCGCCAGAAAAGTACTGGCCGTATTCCGACAAAAAGCCAGACTTTGATAAAGAACCTCCCTCTTTTGTCTATGCGGTAGCCGACAACTATGAGGCGCTGAAGTATTTCTGCCACGACCCGATGGGGAAAAACGTGCCTCCCGCCACGGTACTTAGCAATGTGAAAAAGTTCCTTGCAGCAGGTATCCCGTCTATGTTTGGGTTCTTTGGATTTCCGTCATTCGGTGAGTCGGACATCAAGGGCGGTATTCCCTATCCTTGCCCGGGTGAGCAAGCTGAGTGGGGACACGCTATCGTTGCAGCAGGTTACGACGATAAGATAAAGATCAAAAATCTCAAGTGTGACAAAGAGACAACCGGTGCGTTACTGATTCGCAACTCCTGGGGAACCGGTTGGGGGGATAACGGGTATGGATGGTTACCGTACGACTATATCCTTAACAAACTGGCCGTGGATTTTTGGTCTCTCATACGCATGGAATGGGTGGACACAAAACAGTTTGGCCTGTAAAGAGACTCTCAAAAAATTTTTTACTGCAAGACTTGCCACCGGCCGCGTGTATCGATCAAATATCCGAATCATACATGCTTCAGTGCTGTTGTGCCCGTCCCTTCGTTGACAAGTAAGAATTACCCTGCTATTGTGCAAAATATTTGAATTCTCCTGGCCGCCGACACAAAACCCGTGGGGAGTCTTCGGGAAGGAAACGATCCATGAAAAAATGCCATCTTATCGCAGTAGCCGCAATTCTGACTTCACTTTTTCTTTATGGGTGCGGAGGGCCGCCTCCGCCCCTGGATGAGATCAGGAGCGCACTGAAGGGCGTACCCACGTATTCGGTAATTCTCGATGACATGAAGGAGGAAGGGAGCTTCTTCAATACCTATTACCATAAATACCGCATAATCATGGAGGATAAGGCTACGGAAACGGGTTGGCAAGAAGTGCGCGAGGACTATTACCGCCGGAACATGCCTTTTCTGGGTATGACCATTTGGGTCAAGAAAGAAGGAAAAGAGACTGAGGCCGTAGGGCCGGCCGGTTATGAGTATGTCGGCGACTCCCGGTACGGACGCTGGCAGACGAATTCATCCGGCCAGTCGTTCTGGGCCTTTTATGGGCAATATATGTTCATGTCCGCCCTCCTGGGGCGTGGTCCGATCTACCGTGACCATTACACCACTTACACGAGATCGCGTTCACAAAACCGGCCCTATTACGGGCCCCACAATGAATACGGCACCAATGGGTCGCTGACCAAAAGGCAGAAACCGAATTTCTACGCCCGCCGAATGTCCAGAGCCCGGGCCAAAGAGGCATCTTTTTCCAACAGAGTCAATCAACGCATCGGCCGGACCCGGACAAGCGCTCGCGGTCGGAGCGGAAGCTGGGGGAAATAGTCTATGAAACTCGATACCATAGTTACCGGCCTGATCTTGATCGCCGCCTTCTATGTCCTGTTACTTATCGGCAAAGTAGTCAACGATCTCCTGCACCGGGAATATAGGCTCAACTTCGAGCTGGTCGAAAAGGACAACGCCGCCCTGGCCCTCGCCATGGCAGGTTATTACTTCGGCCTCGTCCTGGCCATTGGAGGGGGGCTGGTCGGCCCTTGTGTCAGCATTATTGATGACCTTATGGATCTGTGCATCTATGGCCTTTTAAGCATCGTTCTTATCAACGTCTCATGGTATATTTGCGACAAGCTGATCCTGTTTAGGTTCAAGGTCAGCGAAGAGCTGATCCGGGATCACAACCAGGGCACCGGGGTGGTCTCCGCAGGGGTGAGCATTGCATCGGGTTTCATTATTTTCGGATCGGTCCAGGGCCAGGGGGGCAGCATCTGGACCGTAATCGGCTTCTGGGCTATTGGCCAGGTCATCCTTATCCTGGCCGGATTAATCTACAACCTTATAACCCCGTACAGCATCCATGACGAGATCGAGAAAGACAACGTGGCCGCCGGGGTGAGTTTTGCGGGAGCCCTGGTGGCCATCGGAGCCATCATTGGTTTTGCTGCAGAGAGCGACTTCGAATCCTGGGCAATAAACTTGCCGGACTATCTGGGGTATGCCGCCTTAGGGCTCGCCCTGCTTCCCCTGATTCGTCTGCTCACGGACAAGGTGCTCCTGCCCACAGTCAATCTCACCGATGAAATTGCCGGGCAGCAAAAGCCCAACGTGGGCGCTGCGTACATCGAGGCCTTCTCATACATCGCTGCCGCTTTTATCATTTACTGGTGCATATAGCGGATGTTCCGCATAGGGATTGTCCTCAAAATAGCGATCTTTGCCACCGGTTGTGCTGGTATTGTGGCAGAGTTCGTCCTATCCACCCTGGCTACCTACCTCATTGGGAACGCCGTCTTTCAATGGACCATGGTCATGTCGTTGATGCTATTTGCCATGGGGCTGGGCAGCCGGCTGAGTAAGGTCTTCCGGCATAGGTTGCTCGACACATTTATCCTTGTTGAATTCGGTCTCTCCGCGCTCTGTTCTTCTTCAGCAGTCCTCGCTTACGGCCTGGCCGCATACACCAGCCACATTAACCTCCTCATCTATATCGTGGCCATAGTCATCGGTGGGTTGATCGGTTTTGAGATTCCCCTGGTCACGAGGCTTAACGAGGCCCACGAGGAACTCAGGTCCAACGTCGCCACGGTGATGGAAAAAGACTACTACGGATCGCTTCTGGGCGGGTTGTTCTTCGCCTTCTTTGCCTTGCCCCACCTTGGTTTGACCTATACCCCTATCGTCCTGGGCGCCATTAATTTTTTGGTGGCCTCCCTCCTTTTGTGGTTCTTCTTCCGTCTTGTTGGAAGGAAAAAGGCTGTAGTCTCGGCCTTTGCTGCCTGTTGTCTCTTCCTGATCTTCCTGGCCGTCCTGGCCAAACCCATCATCATGTACGGCGAGCAGCGTCAATACAAGGACAAGGTCATCTACGCCCGGCAGACGCCGTACCAAAAGATCGTGATGACCCAATGGAAGAAATACTACTGGCTATTTATCAACGGCCAGGAGCAATTCAGCAGCTTTGACGAGGAAAAATACCACGAGCCACTGGTTCACCCCGCCATGAGGCTCTCAGCCAATCGGGATAAGGTCCTCATCTTAGGGGGTGGTGACGGGCTGGCTCTGCGGGAGGTCTTGAAATATACAGACGTGAAATCGGTTACCCTGGTGGACATAGACCAGGCGATGACCGACCTGGCTGCCCAACATCCGGTGCTGGTGGATATCAACAAGGGTTCGATGACCGACCGGAGGCTAAAGGTGGTCAATACGGACGCCAGTTCATTCCTAAAAGAGGACACCCACTTTTACGGAGCTGTCATCATTGACCTGCCGGACCCGGATACCATTGATCTGATGCACCTCTATTGCCTGAATTTCTATCGGTTGGTGGCCCGGCATCTCCGGCCC
>DAOVOU010000110.1 GCA_030629475.1 Desulfobacterales bacterium
GGCAGAAAACAAATTCGAAATCCGAATACCCGCCTGCCAACGCCTGAGACAGCATTCAGCTTATGTGCCGGCATCTCTGGCAATGGCGGGCAGGTCGAAATCCGAAACAAATTCTAAATCTTCAAAATTCAAATGACCAAAACTGAGTGCACGACCATATCTCAAACAGCTCAAATTCCATGTTTTGAACATTCGAACATTTGTATTTTGGATTTGCCCGCCCTGGCGCTTCGGCTTATTATAAGCTACCAAGCCAGTAATTCAGGTCTGGGCCAGGGTTTCGAATTTCGAATTTCGTGGTTAGCGCAAGCTTCACTTCATGTCGGATTTCCGGTTTATCCGGGTTAGGTAGAGATCAACAACAAGTGACGAATGACAAATGAGGCAGGAACAAGTCTATGGCCTTTCAAGATGTATATAACATGGATGGTGTAAAGGTTTCTGAGATAGACCTGATGGATGAAATCTTTAATGTCCCGGTCAAGCAGCACGTCTTGCATGAGGTGGTCACCATGCAGCTAGCCAACAGGCGTGCCGGAACGGCTGCCACCAAAGGGCGTTCTGAAGTGCGTGGTTCAGGGAAAAAGCCTTACCGCCAGAAGGGCACGGGTCGCGCCCGAGCAGGGTCCAGGAAATCTCCTCTGTGGCGCGGTGGAGGTGTTGTATTTGGTCCAAGGCCGCGCAGTTATGCCTACAAGGTACCCAAAAAGGTTCGCAGACAGGCCCTAAAAATGGCCCTGACAAGCAAGCTGCAAGAGCATGCCTTAGTTGTTGTGGACAAACTTGATCTGGAAACCGTCAAGACAAAACGATTTGTGGAGGTTTTGGTAGCGTTAAAGACGAAAGAGGCATTGATCGTAACAGACCGGGAACTTGAGAACCTTGAGCTTTCCTCAAGGAATGTGCCCCGTGTGAAGGTGGTGCGCTGGGAAGGTTTGAATGTTTATGACATCCTCAAATTTAAACACCTGATCTTGCTTGAGCCTTCTGTGAAGCATCTTGAGGGGAGATTGCTCTCATGAACCCATACGAGATTATCAGAAAACCCATTATTACTGAAAAGAGCACCATTCAAAAGGAGAAGGATAATCAACTTACTTTTGAGGTGGACCGCAAGGCCAACAGGGTGGAGATCAGGCATGCGGTGGAAAAGATTTTCGACGTTCGGGTGATAAAGGTTCGGACTATACAGATGAAAGGCAAGGTCAAACGTATGGGTCGGACCCTGGGCAAACGCCGCGACTGGAAGAAGGCTATCGTGACCATGGCCGCGGGTGAGAATATTGAGTTTTTTGAAGGAGTGTGATTTGGAATATGGCACTTAGAAAAGTGAAACCTACCTCTCCTGGACGGCGATTTCAGACATATGATACGTTTGATGATGTCACAAGGTCTCGCCCTGAGAGGAGCTTAGTGCGACCTCTCAAGAAGAGTGGGGGTCGCAATACCGGTGGTCGTATGACATGTCGCCACCGTGGTGGTGGACACAAACGGCGTTACCGCATCATTGATTTCAAGCGTGACAAGACCGATGTCCCGGCAAAGGTGGCATCTATAGAATATGATCCCAATCGATCGGCCCGCATCGCCCTCCTCCACTATGCAGACGGGGAAAAGCGCTATATTGTGGCTCCTCATAAGCTGTTGGTAAGCGACGCAGTGATCGCTGGGCCCACAGCCGATATTAAGCCCGGCAATGTTTTGCCGCTTCGCAATATACCGCTGGGTACCCAGATCCACAATATTGAGATGCAGCCGGGCAAGGGGGCACAGATAGCGCGCAGTGCGGGAACCTATGCACAACTCATGGCCAGAGAGGGACGGTATGCTCAGGTGAAGCTTCCTTCAGGTGAGGTTCGTATGTTTCTGATCGATTGCAGGGCAACGGTTGGTCAGGTGGGAAGTCTGGAACATGAAAAGATTTTTCTAGGCAAAGCAGGCCGAAAACGCTGGCTGGGCCGCCGGCCAAAGGTACGAGGTGTTGCCATGAATCCTGTAGACCATCCAATGGGTGGTGGCGAGGGCAAGGCATCTGGAGGACGGCACCCCTGTTCTCCATGGGGTGTACCCACCAAAGGGTATAGAACACGAAAGAAGAATAAAGTTAGCGATCGGTACATTGTGAAGCGCAGAAAATAGTGTACAGGGTGAGGATATGTCGCGTTCGTTAAAAAAAGGTGCTTACATTGACCAAAAATTACTAAAAAAGGTGCTTGCGGCTCAGGAGAGCATGAGCCGGAAGGTCATTAAAACCTGGTCGAGGCGTTCCACCATCGTCCCTGATCTGGTTGGTTTGACACTGGCCGTGCACAATGGGAAAAAGTTCGTTCCGGTGTTTGTATCAGAAGACATGGTAGGCCACAAATTGGGGGAGTTTGCACCTACAAGGACCTTTTATGCACATGCAGGTGATAAGAAGACCCGTTTGAAAGGGAAGAAGAAATAGTAATGGAAGTCAAGACAGTAGCAAGATATGTGCGAATTTCTTCCACAAAGGTTCGAAAAGTGGCAAGAGCAGTGAAGGGCAAACCGGTAGAGGATGGTCTGAGCGCATTGGGTTTTATGCCGCACCGTTCGGCCAGGGTCTTGGGGAAGATCATACGTTCGGCGGTGGCTAATGCTGAGCAGAAGCCTGACATTGAGGTGGACAACCTGTCCATTGCAAATATTGTTGTCAATCAGGGGCCGAGCTTGAAGCGTTTTCGGCCAAGGGCCATGGGACGAGCAACCAGGATTCTCAAGCGTACCAGTCATATTACGGTCGTTTTGGCAGAAGAGTAATATAAGATGTCGGAAATTGTACAACTTACTGAACTTATAGCACTCCCGCCTGCCAACGCCACGCACAGCATACGGTTCTAGTGCGAGTATACGTGGCAATGGCGGGCAGGTTATTAGCTTGCCTGTAATCTCGAGAAAGGAATGATGGAATATTGGAATGATGGAAAAGATAAAAAGACCAAAATCCTCTTAAACCCATTATTCCACTATTCCATTGTTCCATTATTCCAGGCTGTGAGCGGAGCGAACTAAGTTCAAAGGAGGTCAGTTTGGGACAGAAGGTAAATCCGATTGGGTTCAGGTTGGGGATTACCAGGTCGTGGAATTCTCGATGGTTTGCCCGCAAGGATTATGCTAAGTTTATCATAGATGACCATAAGATCCGCGAGTTTCTGAAGAAAAAGCTCTATCATGCTGGTATATCGAATATCGAAATTGAAAGATGGGCCAACCGCATTAGATTACGCATATATGCTGCCCGTCCAGGTATCGTGATCGGGAAAAGGGGATCGGAGATTGAGCAGCTCAAAAAGGAGTTGGAGAAGCTGGTCTCGCAGGAGATGGTGATTGATATCCAGGAGGTGAGAAGGCCTGAGGTAGACGCTCAATTGATAGCCGAAAACGTGGGCACGCAACTTGAAAGGCGGATTGCCTTTCGCCGGGCCATGAAGAGGAGTGTGGCATCAGCGATGAGGTTCGGGGCCAAGGGAATCAAGATATCCTGTTCGGGTCGTTTGGGAGGGGCAGAAATGGCCAGGACCGAATGGTACAAGGAAGGGAGAATTCCCCTTCACACATTAAGAGCGGATATTGATTACGGGTTTGCTCAGGCCCGCTGCACCTACGGGATTATCGGAATAAAGGTGTGGATATTTAACGGTGAGATCCTTGAGAAAGACAAAGGGGAAGCAATTTAGGAGAGCTCTATCATGCTTAGTCCTAAGAAGGTCAAATATCGGAAACAACAGAAGGGCAGGATGAAAGGAAAGGCCTATCGGGGATCGACTTTGAGCTTTGGTGCGTACGGACTTCAGGCGATTGAGTGCGGGCGCATGACGGCTCAACAGATTGAAGCGGCTCGTGTTGCCATGACGCGTCACGTGAAACGGGGTGCAAAGATTTGGATCCGAGTTTTTCCTGATAAGCCGATTACAAAGAAACCTGCTGAAACGAGGATGGGCAAAGGGAAAGGTTCCCCGGAGGGCTGGGTTGCTGTGGTCAAGCCTGGCAAGATGCTCTATGAGATGGAAGGAGTCTCTGCCGATTTGGCAACAGAAGCCTTCCGATTGGCTTCACACAAACTCCCGTTCAGGACACGCTTCGTGAGACGGGGTGAGCGCTCATGAAAGCAAGCCAATTGAGGGAGCTAAGTTCAGAAGAATTGGGGAACAAACTGGCAGATTTGACCCAGGAACTCTTCAATCTAAGATTTCAGCATGCCACGGACCAACTGGAAAATCCAATGAGGTTGCAGCAAACAAAGCGGGATATTGCCCGGGTTAAGACCGTCCTGAGGGAACGGCAGATTGATGATTTATGATTGTCGATTGTTTTTCAATCGTCAATCATCAATCGTCAATAGACAATCCATAGGATGAGATATGAAAGATAGGGGATTGAGAAAAAGGCAGATTGGCACGGTTGTTAGTAATAAGATGGATAAGACGGTTGTGGTGTCCATAGAGAGGATAGTACAACATCCTATCTACAAGAAGTACGTGAGGCGACGTGGCAAGTGCGTTGCCCACGATGCCCAAAACATATGCGGGATAGGCGACAAGGTGATGATTGTAGAAACCAGGCCTCTGAGTAAGACGAAGCGCTGGCGCGTGCGTGAGATTGTGGAGAAGGCTCTTTGAGAGGGGTATCAGAGCGATGATACAGGCGGAAACCAAGCTACAAGTGGCGGACAACTCAGGTGCTAAAAAGTTGTATTGTATCCGGGTGCTCGGCGGGTCCCGTCGGCGGTATGCAAGGATCGGAGATACTATTATCGTTTCGGTAAAGGAGGCCATACCAAACGCCAAAGTGAAGAAGGGAGATGTCATGCGGGCAGTCGTGGTCCGGACAAAGAAGGAATTACGCAGGCCTGATGGTTCCTACATAAGATTTGACGACAATTCCGCGGTACTGATCAATCAGCAGGGAGAGCCGATTGGCACCCGTATTTTTGGTCCTGTGGCCAGGGAACTCCGGGCAAAGAAGTTTGTGAAAATAATGTCGTTGGCTCCGGAGGTATTATGATCTTACGCAGGGAGCGTTTCCGGGTTCTTGTGAGGTCCCAGCCATGCCTGTTTATTGGAGAAATGAGGAAGAAACTCGAAACTCGAATATCGAAATTCGAAACAATGACCAAATTTTCAAAATTCAAATTACCGAAACAAAAAATCCGGAAGCAAATGAGAAGCTATAATAATTTTGGAAATTTGAACATTTGAATTTGCGGCTTATGCCTTGAGAACAGTACGAATTTGTTTCGGATTTCGAATTTCGTGCTTCGGATTTATTCAGAGCGGTGTAAGAATCTGGGAATGCACACGCGAGAGGTGGGGGAGTATATCAACTGTGAAGTGCCGCATCAAGAAGGACGACAAAATCAGAGTTATTGCGGGCAAGGAAAAGGGCAAGATGGGCAAGGTCCTGAAAGTCCTTCGGGGTAAGGACCGTGTTATCATTGAAAACGTGAATTTCGTCAAACGTCACACCAAGCCCGGGGGTCAAACGCGACAGGGGGGTATTATTGAAAAAGAGGCTCCGATCCATTGGTCCAACGTGATGTTGATGTGTAACAAATGCATAAATCCTGTGCGCATCAAGATGCAGCGTCTTAAGGACGGCAGAATGGTAAGGGTGTGCAAGGGGTGCGGAGAAATTATCGATACATAGTTCACTTTAGGCACTCCATCAATGAAGGGTAGTCATGTCGAATTTAAAAACGCAGCACACCAATGAGATAGTTCCAAGACTCATGGATCGATTTGGGTATAAGAATGTCATGCAGGTCCCGAAACTGGCCAAAATTGTCTTGAACATGGGGCTGGGTGAGGCAATTCAGAACATCAAGGTCCTCGATTCAGCGGTCCAGGAACTATCCTTAATCACCGGCCAAAAACCTGTTGTTACCCGTGCCAGGAAGTCGATTGCCGCTTTCAAACTCCGTGCAGGTATGCCCATAGGGTGTAGGGTGACACTTCGAGGTGTACGGATGTATGACTTCTTTACCAGGTTGGTTAACATAGCTCTGCCTAGGGTGCGGGACTTTCGAGGGGTTTCCCCAAAGGGCTTTGATGGCAGGGGTAACTATTCCCTGGGGATCAAGGAGCATATCATATTCCCAGAAATCGATTACGACAAGATTGACAAGATCAAAGGACTGAATATCACCATTGTGACCAGCGCCAAAACTGATGAGGGAGGCAAGGCACTGCTCCAGTTGATGGGGATGCCTTTCAGGAACTGAGAAAGGGGGCGCGCTTGGCAAAGAAGTCTTTAATAGTGAAAGCAAAACGCAAGCCTCGGTTTAAAGCGAGGGCATATTCGAGGTGTCCTATTTGTGGCCGAGCGAGGGCGTTTTTGAGAAAATTTGGCATCTGCCGAATATGTTTTAGAACTCTGGCCCTGAGGGGAGAGCTGCCAGGGGTTGTTAAATCGAGTTGGTAGAGAGGAGTTCCTTGAGTTCGTTGAGTTTCTTGGGTTTGTTGGGTTAAAGCCCAATGAACACAACAGACACAACAAACGCAATAAACCAGGTTCAAGGAGACAGGTAATGCCAGTTACAGATCCAGTGGCTGATATGCTGACACGTATCAGGAATGCCAATATGGCCAAACATAGCAAGGTGGACGTTCCCGCATCCAAGATGAAAATCAGTGTGGCTAAGATCCTAAAAGGCGAAGGTTACATCAAAAATTATAAGCTCATCAAGGACCGAAAAGATGGGATTCTAAGAATCTATCTGAAGTACGATGAGTTTAACGAGGGAGTCATTGTCGGTCTCAAGCGCCTGAGCAAGCCGGGCAGGCGGATTTACGTAAAAAAGGATAGCATTCCTCTTGTCCTGAACGGAATGGGGATTGCGGTCCTCTCGACATCAAAAGGAATGCTCGCTGATCGCGAAGCAAAAAAGCTAAATGTCGGCGGTGAGCTTCTCTGTAGTATTTGGTAAGCCGTTAGTCAATCGTCAGGGGTATGAACCATGTCTCGAGTAGGAAAGCGACCGATTGCAATACCAGATAATGTGAATGTAACTTATGATAGCCGCTGGCTAAAGGTGAAGGGACCAAAAGGAGAGTTATCTCGCGTCATACACCCTGATGTGGACC
>DAOVOU010000163.1 GCA_030629475.1 Desulfobacterales bacterium
CCAGCCGGGAGAAACAGGGTCCGGACATGGGGGCCGTAAACCCTTCTGGCTTCCAACATATCTTCCTTGATATCATTGACCGGCCGGGCGCGGTACCCGGGTCCGTTCTTATATACCATGCAGAATTTGCATCGGTTATGAGGGCACCCGATCGTGGCCTGGATCAGCAAAGAATCGGCCTCACTGGGTGGACGATATATCGGACCTTCATAGCGCATAAGCACCCCTCTATTTTCCTTGAAGAAAAAACAGGATTTTGCTAATTTTACAAAAAAATGGTTATGGGGTAACCGCAATCCGCATTCTGCATTCCGAAATACTATAATACCATGTCTATCGTTGCAAGACGCAAAAAGACCAGACAGATATCGATTGGCGGGGTCAAAATCGGTGGTGGCGCGCCAATTACCGTCCAGTCCATGACCAATACCTTCACCCACGATGTTGGTGCCACGGTGGCACAGATTCACCGCCTGGAGGCCGTGGGCTGCGAGCTTGTCCGCGTAGCAGTACCGGATCAGGCAGCCGCAGAGGCAATCACATCCATCAAGAAAGAGATCTCCATCCCCCTGATCGCCGATATTCATTTCGACTACCGATTGGCCATGGCAGCAATCAAGGCGGGCGCAGACGGCCTGCGCATCAATCCGGGCAATATCGGGGCGGCCAGGAAGGTGGAGGCCGTTGCCAAAGAAGCCATGGAGCAAGGCATTCCTATCCGCGTGGGGGTCAACGCAGGTTCACTTGAAAAAGACCTCCTCAAGAAACACGGCGGAGTCACTCCTCAGGCCATGGTGGAGAGCGCCTTAAGGCACGTGGAGTTGCTCAGATCGTTTGGTTTTCACGACATCAAGGTCTCCATCAAGGCATCGGACGTGCTGAGAACCGTGGAAGCCTACCGGTTGCTTTCTTCTGAGACGGACCTCCCTCTCCATGTGGGTGTTACCGAAGCGGGCAGCCTGTTCCCAGGCACTGTTAAGTCCGCCCTGGGTATTGGTATCCTCCTTGCCGAGGGGATTGGTGACACCATCCGGGTCTCCCTTACCCGGGACCCTGTGGATGAGGTCCGGGTGGGCTATGAGATATTAAAGGCATTGAAGATCCGTCAGCGTGGTCCGGAAATCGTTTCATGTCCCACGTGCGGCCGGTGTGAGATTGACCTGGTTGAGATTGTTGAGCGCGTGGAATCGGCCCTGCTTACCATGACTACCCCTGTTCAGCTTGCCATCATGGGATGCGTGGTGAACGGACCAGGGGAGGCACGGGAGGCTGACATCGGGATCGCAGGCGGCAAAGGTCACGGGGTTCTTTTCAAAAAGGGAAAAGTCATTCGCAAAGTGCCGGAGGACAAGCTGGTTGAGGTTCTGCTGAAAGAGGTTGAGAAATACAAAATTATTGGGGATTGAGGGAGCAATATGGGAAAACAGGCAAAGACTGCCATAACGCCAACGCGAAGCCAGGACTACCCGGAATGGTATCAGCAGGTGGTGAAGGCATCTGATCTGGCTGAAAATTCACCAGTGCGGGGATGCATGGTCATTAAGCCGTGGGGCTATGCCATTTGGGAAAACATCAGGGGCGTATTGGATGGCATGTTCAAGGAGACAGGGGTAAAGAATGCCTATTTCCCCCTGTTTATTCCGAAGCGGTTTCTTGAAAAAGAAGCAGAACATGTGGAGGGCTTTGCCAAGGAATGTGCCGTGGTCACCCATCACCGTTTGGAAGAAGGCGAAGATGGGAGCCTTGTTCCTGCAGGGCCGTTAGAGGAGCCTCTGGTGGTGAGGCCAACATCCGAGACGATCATAGGAGAGTCTTTTTCAAGGTGGGTGAGCAGCTACCGGGATTTGCCCCTGCTCATCAACCAGTGGTGTAATGTGGTCAGGTGGGAAATGAGGACACGTATTTTTTTGAGAACGAGTGAGTTCCTCTGGCAAGAAGGGCACACGGCTCATGGCAGTGCAAACGAGGCTATGGAGAGAACCCTTCAGATGCTTGATATCTATGCGAAGCTTGCAGAAAGCTATTTTGCCATCCCGGTAATCAAGGGCGAAAAGACGGCCTCTGAGCGGTTCCCGGGGGCGGTCAACACCTATACAGTGGAGGCCATGATGCAGGATCGAAAGGCATTGCAGGCCGGGACTTCCCACTTTCTGGGACAAAATTTTGCAAGGGCCTCTGAGATCAAATACCAGTCTGCGCAGAAAAAGGAAGAGTATGCATGGACCACATCGTGGGGTGTTTCTACACGTCTGATCGGCGCGATCATCATGACTCACGGCGATGACAACGGGTTGGTACTTCCACCCATGATAGCATCATCTCACGTGGCCTTAATGCCCATCATTAAGAAAGCCGGCGACAGAAGCACGGTCATGGACTTTACCCACACCCTTGCCACGGAGCTAAGAGGGCAACATTACCATGATCGTAAGATCGAAGTTGAAATCGATGACAGGGAGACGGGCGGAGGCAGAGTGTGGGACTGGATCAAGAAAGGGATACCGCTCCGTGTGGAGATAGGCCCGAGGGATATTGCCCGGAACTCGGTCTTTGTGGGTCGAAGAGACAGGGGGCCGAGAGAAAAGGAATCGATCCTACGTGATCAGTTTATCAAAACCATTTCTCCGATGTTAGATGAGATGCAAAAGAACCTCTTTGATCGGGCCTTGCAGTTCAGGGAAGAAAACACCACACAGATTGATTCCAAAAAGGATTTTTTTGCCTTTTTCACACCCCAGAACCCGGAAAGACCCGATATCCACGGAGGCTTTGCCCTTGCCCACTGGTGTGGAAATCAAATATGTGAAGAAAAGATCAAGAGAGACCTGAGTGTGACGATTCGCTGCATTCCCTCGGATGCTGAAAACGAGACCGGAAAATGTATCGCTTGCGGGGATAGGAGCCCCCGCCGCGTGGTTTTTGCCAAGGCGTATTAGTGCCATGGTTGTAAGATTCGTGTTTTCCCTGGGAGATTATTCCCGTGATTGCCATTCAGGTACTATACAATCCGATACTGGATACTGGATACTTGATGCTGGATGTTTTCAAATTAGTATATGGACGAAACAAACAGCTTGGGAGATTCTTAGATTCCCATAACTTGTTCTATTACTTCTTGCTCATCCGGTATCTACTATCCAGTATCGAGCATCCAGTATCCAAAATCCAGTATCCAGTATCGAGCATCCAGTATCCAGACTTATGATTCGAATCACTGACATCTTAGACCGTATCAGTGCCTACAACTCCGAGGCAGACCTGGAGCTCGTGGAAAGGGCGTATGTTTATTCCGCGCGCATCCACGAAGGGCAGGTGCGGCTTTCCGGAGAGCCTTACCTCTCTCACCCGCTGGAGGTCGCCGGGTTGTTGACCGAGTTGCAGTTGGACCCCGTCAGTGTCGCAGCCGGCCTTCTGCACGATACCCTGGAAGACACTAAAGCAACCACGGAAGACTTAACCCGGTTGTTTGGTGAACCGGTGACCCACATTGTGAAGGGCGTGACAAAGTTGAGTGGCCTGGCATTTCGGAGTTCCGAGGCCCGTCAGGCCGAAAGCATCCGAAAGATGATTCTTGCCATGGCCGATGACATACGCGTTATCCTGATCAAACTGTGCGATCGGCTCCACAACATGCGTACCCTTCAGTTCCAAACCGAAAAGAAGCAAATCAATATAGCCCAGGAAACCCTTGACATTTACGCCCCCCTTGCAAGTCGCCTTGGCATACATTGGATCAAGACGGAGCTGGAAGATATCGCGTTCATATATCTTTTTCCGGAGCAATACCGTGAGATCGCCAACCACGTGGCAAAGAAAAAAGACGAGCAACAAGAGTATATCAATACCATAAGAGAGATTATTGAGGCGAAGATGGCGGAAGCCAACCTTCCCTGTAAGGTCCAGGGCCGCCACAAAAATTTCTACGGCATCTATCAGAAGATGATCAACCAAAACGTGGATTTTGAGGAGGTGTACGACATCCTCGCCTTTCGTATTATCCTGGAAACGATCCCACAGTGCTACCAGGCTATCGGGATCATCCATTCAATATGGAAGCCCATACCCAAACGTTTCAAGGACTTCATTGGTATCCCCAAGCCCAATATGTACCAGTCCCTCCACAGCACGGTGATCGGGCCTTTTGGGGAGCGGGTGGAGATTCAGATCCGCACCAAGGAGATGGATCATGTAGCCAGAGACGGCATTGCAGCCCACTGGCAATACAAGGAGAAAAACGGCTTTGATCAAAAGACTGGGGCTGCTTTTGCCTGGCTCAGGAAACTGGTGGAGGAGCAGAAAGACATCAAGGACCCTGACGAATTCATGGAAAGCGTCCGGATCGAGCTTTTTCCTGACGAGGTGTATGTATTCTCACCACGGGGCGACGTGTTGGCCCTCCCCAAAGGGGCCACTCCTGTGGATTTCGCATATGCCATCCATACTGAGGTGGGATACCAGTGTACAGGGGCCAAGGTGGATGGCCGAATGGTTCCCTTAAAGTATGAGCTGAAGACCGGCCAAAGGGTCGAAATTATCACATCGCCCAATCACCGGCCCAGCAAAGACTGGCTGAATTTTGTCAAGACAGCCAAGGCCCGATCCCGGCTGCGCCAGTTCATCAAAACGGAGGAACGGAAACTGAGCCTGGCACTGGGACGTGAGATGTGCGAGAAGGTCCTGCGCAAGTACCATGTAAGTCTGAATAAGTATCTGACATCAGGTGAAATCGAAAAAGCAGTCCATGAGCTTGGCTACAAGACTGCCGATGACCTGATTGCAGGCGTGGGATACGGTAAGGTGACCCCTCAGCAGGTAGCCCGGTATTTGCTCCCAAGAGCTGAAATCGAAGACGAAAAAGAGACCGTCGTCACCAGGCTAAAGCAGCGTATTCGTGGAAGAAAAGCAAAGTCAGGCATACTGGTGAGAGGTCTGGACGACATACTGGTTCGCTTTGGCAATTGCTGCAATCCCTTGCCGGGTGATCCTGTGGTTGGATATATCACCCGAGGTCAGGGGATCACGGTTCACCGCACCAGTTGCCTCCATGCTCTAAGTATGGATTCCGAGCGGCGGATCGAATTGGAATGGGCGCCAGAGACTGAAGAGTCCTATCCGGTGAGAATTCATGTACTGTGTCAGGACAGGATGGGCCTTTTAGCCAATATTACTGCGGCCATAAGCCAGGGTGAGGCCAATATTCTGGATGCCAGCGTCAGCACCCGGGCAGACAAGCGGGCGGATTGTTATTTTACGATCTCCGTGTCAGGCGCCGACCACCTGGAAAACGTGATCAAATCCGTGAAAAAGATCAGGCACGTTATAACAGCGAGTCGCCTTGCCGCCTAGGCTGGTTTTTCCACCAGACCGGAGCGCAGGCACCGCGTGCATACCTTGATTCGCTTGACACGGCCATTCCGGACAGCACGAACCTGCTGCAAATTAGGATAAAAGCGTCGCTTTGTGAGATTGTGGGCATGGCTCACATTATTGCCGCTCATAGGTTTCTTTCCGCATATTTCACATACTCTTGCCATATTCTTGCACTCCTCTAAAGAATTGAACGTTTCGGAATTTC
>DAOVOU010000194.1 GCA_030629475.1 Desulfobacterales bacterium
GCCCGCCATTGCCATGGCTGCGTGAGATTTCGGGGCGATGACAAGCAGGCGATGGCAGGCGGGTGCCAGCGTTTGGGCTGTATGCAGTGCAAGGCGACCTGCCCGCCATTGCCGTGTATGCGGGCATTGTAGCTTCCTTGCAAGCGAGGCGAAGGCAGGCGGGTGTCAGGCGGGTCGCGAGCTCAGGCCCGCCCGCCATTGCCATGGCTGCGTGAGATTTCGGGGCGATGGCAAGCAGGCGATGGCGGGCGGGCGAGGCGGGCGGGCGTCAAGGCGGGCTTGTCTTGGTATAGAATCTATTTCGCATTTACGCTTTCCTTTGTCAACTGTCAACTTAATTTTTTACCAGCGTCCCCATTCTTCTACAGCGTCCCCATTCTTCTAAGCGTCCCCATTCTTCCATAGATGGCCTCATGCCTCTTTCCGGCCTCTCGAATCAGGCCCACTTCGTAATCCGATTTGATAGAACGAATCATGGCCAGCATCAAACTGATATCTTCAAACACACTCTCACGAAAGGCCCCTGAGAGTTTTTTGAACATGGAAACCTGAACAGTGGCCTCATCCAGTCCGAGCCGAGCTACATGGTGACCGTGCGCCTTCAGCCCTTCCGGGATCTCTGCAAAGCTCTTGAGACGAACCAGAGTCCTGAGAGGGGTTTCTTTTTCTGCCAGCTCAAAGCTCCGTCGTATGAAAAAGATCGCCTCCCATTCAGCCGGAACAAAGAGGAGACCATTTTGTAACGTGCCAGTATAATAGAACATATTTATGCCATCAATGATGACGGCACCGCTCAAGGAAGCTCTCCCCAGTCCTTTCTGAAGCCTTGAAATCCGGCCAAAAATCTCTTCGGGAGTTACAAGGTTGTAGCTGCACGTTACAACGCTTTGAGAAAGTTGTGACATCATATAACTACTAGCACCTATTCTGCACATCTGGCGGAGCCAGATA
Source organism: Desulfobacterales bacterium (assembly GCA_030629475.1). Classification (GTDB taxonomy): domain Bacteria; phylum Desulfobacterota; class Desulfobacteria; order Desulfobacterales. Next base: position 952 of record DAOVOU010000194.1, read on the forward strand.
TAACCAAAACGCGGGAAAAGATCAAACATATAGCCGTCACATCTGTCGCCGTAGTTGCCGATTGAAAAGCCCACGAATTTGCGATATACAACTAAATTCGTAAGAGAGCCGTTTGGTTCCGGGGAAGCGCTGGTGGCAGATAGACATGATTTTTTCTGAATAACTGGTGTCTGACGAGGTAGATAAACATCTTGGGGATGAGAGCACACTTGTCTCTCTTCTTAAGCAAGGGCAGGAGGATGCATTTCGTGTTCTCGTCAGGCGATATGAGACCAGAGTCTTCAGCATCGCCTATGGTATCACCTTAGATAGAGAAGAGAGCCTGGATATAGTCCAGGAAGTTTTCCTAAAGGTATACCAGAACATCCATACCTTTAGAGAGGAATCAAGGCTTTCGACCTGGCTCCATCGTATTACGGTCAACCTGTGCCTTAACTGGAAGAAAAGATGGAAACGGCGGTTCAGATGGCATCATCAACCCCTTGAAAGAGACCAATCCGGTAATGACCTGAAGTCGGGAACCGAGGCTCATTATCCAGACGCTCTTTACGAAAAAAAGGAATTTCAGAAGATATTCTGGGATAGGCTGAACGAGTTGCCGGAAAAGACGAGGGCCGTCTTTGTGCTCAAGGAGGTGGAAGGTCTTTCCTATGATGAGATTGCCAAGACACTAGGCGTAAGGACGGGGACAGTCAGTTCCCGGCTCTTTTATGCTCGCAAGAGGCTAAAGGAGTCCCTAAAGCAATATCTGGAAGAGGGAAAGAATTCGTGAAAAAGGGAGACTGAAGATGACGCGATTCAAAAAACTTCATCTGTTGCTTCTGTTGGTTGTTCTGACCGGGGTACTGGCAGCTCCAATCCGGGCAGAGCGCAATATAGATGTCGTCGTTAAGACCGTCCTGGCATCTCACGGGGCCAAATACTTTGACCCGCGTCTGTCCAGCGTTATAGAGGAACTGCAGTCTGTTTTCCGGTATTCCTCATACCGACTCCTCAGCCAGGACCGTACGAACCTCCGTGTGGGTGAGACCGGTGTGGTTTCACTTCCAGGAAACAGGATTTTGAAGATCACGCCAATGGGTGTGACGGAAAACAGAGTAGAGCTGCGACTTGTGATCCTGAAAAAACGGAGGGCTGTCTTTGAAACCGTGATCCAGCTCCTCAACCACGGCAGCATTATCGTTGGCGGCCCCAAACACAAAGACGGTTCCCTGCTGTTTAACATCTCCGCTTCATTTTAGTCTTGACGGCTTAGTAAAAATCCTAGCCCAGAGGCCCCGACTTTGGTTATCCCCAGAGGGAATTTACTTTCTTTGAATTCCAATGGCTTGTGGCCCCCGGCTCATAGAGCCTATGGCTCGGAGAGAGTGATGGAGTACTGGAGTGGTGGAAAAGACCTGGGGTACTGAAACCGATCTGGATCCACTACTCCCTGGCCCAGACCTGTATTGCTTGGCTTCAGTTGCATGGTTAATGTTTGCAAAGTATTACAACGATAGCAGCACATTACGGACATGTCGCGCCAAGGCGGGCCAATACTCCACCACTCCATTACATTACTCCAGTTTTCCATCACTCTAATACTCCTAAACGCAAAACTTCCAGTCGTAGGTCAGGTTGCGACCGCCGACTTCGCCAGAGTTGCCAAGACGGCTGAAAGCGGGAGCTGCCTGACAATACCGGCTGAAAAGGCGGGGCCAGAAAAATTGACCCGATCGCTTAACGTGTTGATGAATCACCATAAGCTATTGTTTTTTAATGAAATAAAATGCAAAACTTCAAAGAAGATACTATGGCGATATCTTTTATTCTTTTTCGCTTATATATCAAGGGATTACAGGGCTCTTTCAACACGTTAAGTGATCGGCTTGCCAGAAAAATCCCTGCTTTTTTGTTTTTTGAGTGAGTTTTTTTTGAGAATTGGTGTCTAAGAAAACAAATGTCAATTTCCTGATGAGGATAAAAGCTCATGAAAATGGACCCAGCTATTTGTGATCCGACCCTGGTAAACCGTTTCTTTGATCAAGAACTCGGGCCGGATGAATATGCTCTGATGAGCGAACACATAAAACACTGCCCTTCCTGTCAAAAGGCACTCCAAGATGCTGAGGCTATCTCTGCACTTTTTGGCACGGCTTTAGATAAAGAACTTTCTCGTGCCAAACTTGAAAGAGTTGAAGTAAGGGTGTTGGCTTTCATCCATAGAACGAAAACTCCATGGTGGTTAAAACTCGGACACCTGTTTGTAGCCAAGAGGTTCTATGTCCCTGCCACAGCCGTTATTGCAGGACTTATCCTCTACTTTTCTTTTCTGGCGCCTCCCACCTCAGTGTCTGGCCCCAGCGCTATCATAAACTCTTTGAAGGGCAATGTGGGATCTGTCATGATTTTGGAAACACCGAAATCACACCAGACCATTCTATGGTTCAGTGAACCTCTGATGTCAGGTGATGAAGATAATGGAATTGAAGAAAATCAAAGCACTGTTTCAACCTATTCGAAAAGACTGTGTCTGATGTCTTAATATGAAGAATCAGGAGGTGGAAAAATGAAAAAGAAAAAAGTCCTTACTGTTGTGCTCGCAACTATCTTATGTTTCTCCTTTGTCGCAACTTCCGCTTGGGCAGGTTCCGAACAACGTTACAGGTGGGAAGGGATAGCCATAGGCCTGGGAGCTGCTATTGTGGGAAATGCTCTCCTTAACGGCTGTTATTATCAGCCTCCTCCAGCGCCTGTTTGTTATAGCCGCCCGGTTGTTTATTATAGTCCGCCACCTGTTTATGTTGCGCCGCCAGTTGCTTACTACAGTCCGCCAGTTGTGCGTTACGGTCCTGCACCCTGGCGTCCCTATGGACATTGGAAACGACATCGTCACTGGCGTTGGTAAGTTAGAAGAATTCGCTCAATAGTTCACCTATCAAAAGGACCTTTAGACAGGATTACAGGATAGACAAGATTAAAACAATCCAGTTAATCCCGTTAATCCTGTCAAAAAATAGACGCCTGAACTTTTACGAATTTGCTTTCTTGAAAGGGGGTAAAAGGCTATGAAGAAGCGATCTTTAGCAGCATTGGCAGTTACAGTTTTGGGTATGGTTTTTGTCTTTGCAGTCGTTTACGCAGCTCAGCAGGCGGCTGATGAAATAACCATGAATTCAAAGGTCTACGATAAGCACAAAAAGGCCCTTGTCACCTTGACGCACAAGAAACACAATGTGGACTACAAGATTTCTTGCACGGACTGTCACCATGTCTTCAAAGACGGCAAGAATATCTGGAAAGAAGGGGATGAGGTTCAAAAATGCGATGCCTGCCACAGTGAATCCAAGGCGCCAACTGGAAAGGATGCGCCAAAGCTGAGCAAGAAGGAGAAGATTGCAAGATACCACTACTCAGCCATCCACGAGAACTGTGTGGGATGTCACAAGGATTTGAAGAAGGCTGGCAAGCCTACCGGCCCTACGGCGTGCAAGCAGTGCCATCCCCAAAAACCGTCCTGATTCCAGCCCGCGAAGCGCTGCCGTCAAGGCAAAATCTTTGCCTTGACGGCAGAGTCGGAAATCACTCCACAAAAAAACTACTGAGCAACAAAGGAGGCTGGGTGATGAAAAGAACAATTTCAATCATTTTATGTCTCGCGCTGGCAATGTGTTTTTATTCCTGTGCAGGGCCGACACATCAACAAAGAGGAGCGAAAACAGGAGTTCTAATTGGGGCGGCAGGAGGCGCAATTCTAGGCCAGGTAATCGGTAGGAATACAGAAGCCACGCTTCTGGGGGCAGGAATTGGCGCCGCCGTGGGTGGTCTCTCCGGTCATCAAATCGGCGCGTACATGGACAGACAGGAGCAAGAATTGAGGGCCGCTTTGGCCGCAAGCGAGACCTCGGGGGGGGGGATGGGGACGCTGGTAAAAAAGTAACAAAACCTTATTCGATTAATTGCAACCCATTTTCGCGGGCAATAGTTTCTCCCCTTTCGACCGAGAACCCCACGCCAGGGGAGCTCATTTCCAACCGCCTGGCCAGTTCTCTAAGCGACATCCCCAACTCACTGACTGCCCAAAAGCAGAAAAGACTCCTTGCCTTCACTTTTCGTTGCTGCTTA
>DAOVOU010000035.1 GCA_030629475.1 Desulfobacterales bacterium
CCGCAATCCTAGACTGGCTATCTCTGTGGTTCTACAATGACCTTGATTGACTCTTGTGCCTCAGCTACTAACTGAAACCCCTTGCTCGTTTCTGAGAGGCTCAGCCGATGCGTGATCTTTTTGTTTACCTTTACGCGCTTCGCGCGAATAAGCTCCATGGCCGTTACATGATCTGCCGGGCTTCCAGCGTATGAGGTCGTGAGCGTTATGTCGTTTCGAAAAAACAGCTCATTCACAGAGATGGGAAGGGTTACGCCCTGATCTGTTGGCGCAAAGAACAGCACTGTACCCCCGCGTTCCACCGATTCCAGCGCTTGCAGGTTGGCCGACCTTGCCCCGGTGCAGATGAAGACCTTATCTGCCAGCCAGCCAGCATTGGCACGGCGTACTTCAGCCGGAATATCTTTGCTCGCGTGTACGGCGGCATCGGCTCCAAAGGATGTGGCTGCTTGCAGGCGAGTCTCACTGATATCTGTGGCTACCACGCGGCCTGCACCCAGAGTGCGGGCAAGCTGTATGTGTAACAGACCGGCGATACCGCTGCCAATGACCAGCACTGTCTCGCCAGGCTGAAGCCCGGCCATCCTTTGTGCACGCAGCACACAGGCCAGAGGCTCTGTAAAGGTGGCCTCTTCAAAGGAAACCTCGTCCGGAATCGGGTACACACCACGATCGGTATTGATGGCGGGCAGCCTCACATACTCGGCAAAGCCGCCAGGATCGAAATTGGTGCGCCGTAGGGTGTCACAGACCGTATGATGCCCGCTGAGGCAGTACCGGCACGTGTTGCAGGGTACGTGGTGGGATGCAACAACCCGGTCTCCCTTCTTGTAGCGATCAACCCCCTCACCCACTTCAACGACTTCTCCGGCAATTTCGTGCCCAAGGACCAGGGGTGCACGCTTGATGCGATACCACTCCATCACATCGCTGCCGCATATGCCACTGGCCTCTATGCGCACAAGCAGTTCCCCGGGGCCTATCCCGGGAGTGGGCATCTCCTCTATCCGGATGTCCTTGTTGTTGTAATACATAGCCACGCGCATGTTTCATATCCCCTGGTGGAGGCTCTGTAACAGAGCCCTCCTGACTGATTCGTTTATCCCATACAACCTGGCCGTGTCAAGTGGCTTGCGCTCTTGGTCCATGGTAACGTTAAACTCAGCCTTAACATACTCTTTTACAATGAGAATTTGCTCTTTTCTAAAATCCCCCCTATCCCCCCTGGCCCAGACCGGGTTTTTCTTTCGGAGGCATTGTCCAACTTCTGTCGCGCCAGGGCGGGCCCTTTTCCAAAGGGGGGTACTTCAAAGTCCCCCTTTGTTAAAGGGGGATTTCTTGACCCCTTTGAGTTTCGACTTTGACGGGGCCTTGGACACCAAGCTGATTTTTTGATTGTAGGCAGAGTCAAACACAGGCTCAGGGCATGGCAAGAACTGCGCGGGCACTAGGCTGGACAACTGAGGGTTAAAGCAGATGGCTAAATACTTACGAGATCATAGGCCCTGGTTCCCAGTCCAATTGCCTCGCCATATTCTAACTGGATCTCCCAGTCTACGTTCGGATAGATCGCGCGGAACTTGTCCTCTCCAGGCTTGAAGTTTTTGGTAAGACAGGAGCTTTTCAGCCCCTCTGCGTTATTGACCAGGTCGGTCGAGGCCTGGTCGATAGCCACCGGATCGGTTGAGGCCACGATACCGATGTCGGGTACAATGGGGGCATCGTTATAGCCATAACAGTCGCATGCAGGCGACACCTGGGTGATGAAGTTAAGAAACATGGCCGAGTCTTTTTTACTTTTCAACACACCGACCGTATATTCCACCATGTTTTCCAAAAACACGGGGATCGCCTGGTTCCATTGAATCTGAATGGCTTGATTCGGACAGATGATAATGCACTCCCCGCACCCCACACACTTTTTCCGGTCGATTTTCGCCTTTTCATCAACCAGGGAAATAGCCTCCTGGGCACAATATTCCACACATTCCCCGCATCCCACACACTTTTTTCTCTTTACCTTAGGGGAGACTGTCGAATGCTGGGCCAATTTCCCTTTTCGAGAAGCGCACCCCATCCCAAGATTCTTGATGGTGCCCCCGAACCCTGAAAGCTCATGGCCTTTAAAATGGGCCACACTCACGATAGCGTCAGCGCGGACAATCTCAGAGCCGATATAGACCCTCTTGAAGCGTTTCAAGTTCACCGCGACCGCTGTTTCATTGCCACCCCGAAGCCCATCGGCAATGATCAGGGGTGCATCCACCACAGCGTATGTGAACCCATTGAGAATGGCGGTTGTCAGATGGTCAACCGAGTGACTCCGGCTCCCCACGTACAGGGTGTTCGCATCGGTCAAAAAGGGACGCCCCCCCACTTCCTTTATCATATCAACAATCCTGCGGAGAAAAACAGGTCGCACGTAAGCTGTGTTTCCTGCCTCCCCAAAATGGAGCTTTACGGCCACCAGGGCCCTTTCCTTGACTCTTGCTGCCAGGCCTACTGCCTCGAGCAGGCCCTTGACCTTGTCTACAAGATTCTCACGCACATTCGTCCTGAGGTCCGCAAAGTAGACAGCACTTTTCATAATCTACCCCCAATCACAGTAATCAATGACCAACATGAGAGGTAGTGCGTTGCTTTATTGGTCCTGAAAGGTACCATTATTCAAGTGAGCTAAAGTTAAGGAGCTGAAGAAACCTTTTTGAAAATCGGTTCTATTTTTTTAGCCACCGGTTTCATTAGTTAGATTGGTTGAATTGGTTTTATTGGTTTCTAACCAATTCAGCCGTCGTAGCCAAGGCTACTATGGCGAAGTCGGCTCGAACCAACGGAACGAATAAAACCAAATAAACGGTGTTTCATCTTTTAACTTTAGGCACTTTAGGCACTTTAGTTCACTTTAGGCACTCTTCTTTATATCTTCCAACCGCTGAATAATAAGTTCCGCGGCCTTTTTCCCGGAAAGGAGCATCCCTCCGAAGATGGGACCCATCCGGTAAGAGCCAAACGTGGCATTGGCGGCCATGCCTGCCACATACACTCCCGGAAATGCCTCACGGGTATTTTCAAGGGTTGTATGTTCTGCCACCTCAGCCCATAGAGACCTTTCACCCATCACCTTACCTGTTTTCGTCAAGAGCCTTGATCCGGATTTTCTCTCTATGATATGCATCAATTCGGTGGCATGCCCCGTGACATCAATGATGTAGCGGGCATGCACAGTTAGAGGATCCACATGGAGGTGAGCCGTTTCAACCGCTGTCCAGTTAATTACTAAACCAACGACCCTTGCTGATTCCGGGCCATCTGTCTGGCGGATAATGACGTCCTCTACACACATGAGGTTGAAAACTCTTGCCCCCGCCTGGCAGGCCCTGGAGGCTAAAGTCGTGGTGGCCTCCACCGCATCCGCTGTGTAGTATCCTGTTTGAAAGGGGTGTGTGGAAATACCCAGCTCATCAAGAACCTTTTTCCCTTCATCCTGAACCACAATCTCATTGAACATCATCCCGCCACCCCACATTCCACCTCCGATGCTCAGCTTGCGCTCAAAAAGCGCCACCTTCTTTGCCTTCTTGGCCAGGTAGTAGGCTGCCACCAACCCGGATGGCCCCCCGCCCACAATGGCAACATCAACGTCTAGATGATCTATCCATTTTTCAGTGAAACGCTCTATGATGGCTCTGGTTATAACCTGCTCGTCTAATTTCATCGTTCAACCTCTCAATACTGACAAGTAATTGAAACATCCCGGAAATTCTACTACTGGCTGTAATCATATGTCTTTCAGTGGCACTTTTCTGTGCCATCAAAATGGAATGCTGGAATAGTGGAATGATGGAATATTGGGGATAAAAAGCCGAAAAGAATCATTTTTCTGATTGTCTTCATTCCGCTTAACCCAATATTCCAGCATTCCAGCATTCCAGCATTCCAATTGTGAGCGGAGCGAATTAAGTTCGGAATTAAGGGAAGATCCCGTCAATTACCGAATTCCTCAATTCGCAATTCCGGCTCTTCGGGATAATCCGTGAAGGACTTTATCTTTGGTTACGACCGATAAGCAAGCCTAAAGCCCTGCATGGCGACTTTCACAAAAAAAGCCAACTTCAAAACAAGAAATTGGCAAAACCATTAACAAAAAAGTTATGAATGCATACTGCTGGGTAGCAACTAAGGTCTTAAAAGTCAAGAATTTTGTCCTGTCGAGAATATGCTTGACAGTAATCCCGGCGAGGCGGTATTTATAAAATTTTTGGTAACACTTCACCACGAATTCTTACGGAATTGCAGCACTGCTACCCTTGCTCCGGTGCTCTGGGAGAATCGGGGCTATTAACATCCATAAGGAGGCGCTATGAGAAGGTATGAAACTGTGTTTGTTGTGAATCCCGAACTTTCCGAGGAACAACGCCAACCGCTCTTCGACAAGTTGAAGGGCCTCTTGTCCGAGGACCAGGGGATGCTTGTCAAATTTGACGAGTGGGGCCACAAAAGGCTTGCCTATGAGATCAAGAAGCACACCCGGGGATACTACGTGCTGATGGATTTCTGCGGGGATGGAGCTTTGGTCAAGGAGATTGAGCGTAACATGCGCCTGGATGACCGAGTCCTCAAATACATGACGGTTCTGAAAGACAAGACCGTTGATGTGGAAGCAATCAAGGCAGAGATAGAGGCAGCCAAAGAACAGGAATCAAAACCCGAATCTACCGAACAAGCGACAGGTGAAGTTGAAGACAAAGGAGACTCAGAATCAACCGAGACTGAAGAAGCTCCGGTGAGCGAAACCGAAGTGCCAGAAGAAGCTCCGGTGAGCGAAACCGAAGTGCCAGAAGAGACTCCGGTGAGCGAAACCGAAGTGCCAGAAGAGACTCCAGAAACCAGCGAGCAGGAGGAACCAGAGAATGAGACAACAGAGAACGGTACCAGATAAGCGCAAACGGGTGTTTCGCAGGAGAAAGGTTTGCCGATTCTGTAGTGATACCAGCATCATGATCGACTACAAGGATCCACGCACGCTTAGGTTTTTTACCACAGAACGTGGCAAGATTATCCCGAGGCGGGTATCTGGGAATTGCGCCAAACACCAGCGAAAGCTGACCATTGCCATCAAACGTGCACGCACCATTGCCCTGATGCCTTATGCAGCGACCCTGAGCCATTATTAGGATTGATGATTGTCAATCATAACGAAGAGTAGCGGCAGCTCTTGACCTATATTGCCCATAGCCAAATCCACAAAGACGTCATCGTGGGGATAGCCATCACGGCCCTTATTTCCATGGCAGCCTTATACCTCCGGGTGCTGGGGCCTTTCGTGGGCCTGTTTATTCCGCTGCCAATCCTTTTTTACCGGTTCAAACTGGGGCGATCATCGGGCCTGTTGATCCTGGCCGTAGTCACCCTGATTGTTACCTCTGTAGTCGGCTGGAATTCTATAGGTGCAGTGATATTCCTCTTTGAACTGGGGCTGGTGGGGCTGATTTTGCCGGAGGCATTTGAGATGAACCTGTCTGTGGAAAAGACGGTCGGAATTACCACCGGTGCGGTCCTAACGACGGGGGCTGTGATGTTGGCACTCTACAGCTTGTTTTCGACAACCAGCCCGTGGGCCGTGGTATCCGATTTCCTGGAAAAGAGTGCGAAGCTCGCCCTTGCCATGTACAGGGAGATGGACGCATCTGAGGAGAACATCGGCATACTTGCGGAGTCCCTGGAGGGGATCGTGTACGTTATACTTCGCACGATCCCTGCCATTGTAATTGTCATAACCCTCTTTGTGGTCTGGAGTAACCTCCTTTTGGCTCGCTTTGTGTTACGAAGCAAACAGCTTTCCTGTCCTGATTTTGGCAGGCTAAACCAGTGGAAAGCACCGGAGCCACTGGTTTGGGTTGCCATTGCAACGGGGGGCTTGCTCTTATTTGGTCATCCAGGCATCAAGATGCTCGGTATAAATGGCCTGATAGTCATCATGATGATATACTTTTTCCAGGGGATTGCCATTGTCTCTTTCTATTTTGAGAAAAAACAGTTTCCTAAGGTACTGCGAGGCCTTCTCTATGGTCTGATCGCCATGCAGCAGCTTTTGCTTCTGGTGGTGATTGCAGTGGGCTTCTTTGACATGTGGATCGATTTCAGACGCACAAGAAAGGTGGAGTCCTAACATGAAAATCATATTGACAGAAACGATCGAATCGCTCGGAACTATTGGCGATGAGGTCAATGTAGCCAAGGGTTATGCCAGAAACTACCTGATTCCCAAAAAAAAGGCCATCCTGGCCACACCCAACAATCACAAGATCTTTGAGCTCCAGCGGGCACAGCTCGAACAACGGCTGGCAAAAGATCAAACTAGGGCTGAGGTGATGGCTGAAAAAATCCGTGGCACTGTTTGTACTATTGCGGGGAAGGTATCTGAGGACGACAGGCTCTATGGTTCGGTTTCAACGCGAGATATTGCTGAACAATTGAAATCGCAGGGGTTTGATGTAGACAAGGGAATGGTCATGCTCTCTGAACCTATCAAGACCCTGGGATCTTATATCGTGCCTATTCGTCTCTATACTGATATCGCATCGGAGATCACAGTCAGAGTGGTCCCCGAACAGGAAGCCCCATGAGCAACAAAGATCCGTGGTTGCAAAGGGTTCCGCCTCAAAGCATTGAGGTGGAACAATCAATCCTGAGCGCCATACTGATTCAGAACAATACACTGCCCGAGGTCCTGGAAATCCTTTCTGAAAAAGACTTCTACCGTGAGGCCCACCGGAAGATCTTCACGGCTATGGTGGATCTCTTTGAGCGAAACGAACCCGCTGATCTGGTTACACTAACAAATATCCTCAAAGAACGGGGCCAGCTTGAATCGGTTGGGGGCGCATCCTATCTGGCTGAACTGGTCGATACAATCCCCATGGCGACCAATGCGTCCCATTATGCCAAGATTATCCATGAAAAAGCGACCTTGAGGTGTCTTATTGAGCGGGCAACCTCCATCACCACCCGGTGTTTTGAGGACCGCGGAAACGTGGAAGAGATACTCGATTTTGCCGAACGGTCCATCTTTGATATCTCCGAAGACAAGGTAAGGCCGGCCTTTCATTCTCTGGCCGATATTCTCACTGATACATACAAAGCTGTAGAAGATGCCTATGAAAACAAGGTCCTTGTCACGGGTGTCCCCACGGGCTATGGCAGCCTTGACCAGAAAACCTCTGGATTGCAGCCCGGAGACCTTATCGTGATTGCAGGTCGGCCCAGCATGGGCAAGACCGCCCTTGCCCTGAACATCGCTCAAAATGCCAGCATTCAAACCGGAATGCCCGTAGGCATTTTTTCCCTGGAGATGTCCAAGGAACAGCTCTCCTTGCGCATGCTTTCCGCAGAAGCCCGAATCGATTCATTCCGAATGAGAGGTGGGTACCTGAGTGAGAGTGACCTGGCCCGCATTAACCGCGCAGCAGGCGCCCTCTATGACCTTTCCATCTACATCGATGACTCACCAGCCATATCAGCCCTGGAAATACGTGCCAAGGCTCGGCGCATGAAAATGGAAAAGGGCCTGGGTCTGATCATCGTAGACTATCTACAGCTTATGAGAGGACGGGCCTCGGCCGAACGGCGGGATCTGGAGATATCCGAGATCTCCAGATCGCTCAAGGCATTGGCCAAGGAGTTGAGCATTCCGGTGGTGGCCCTTTCGCAGCTCAACCGCAAGGTGGAGGATCGAACCAACAAGCGACCGGTGCTCTCTGACTTGCGTGAGTCTGGCGCGATCGAACAGGACGCTGACGTTATTGTCTTCATCTATCGCGACGAGGTGTACAACAAGGACGAAAACAATCCCAACAAGGGAACTGCGGAAATTATTGTGGCCAAACAGCGCAACGGCCCTATCGGCACGGTGAAGCTCACCTTTTTGGAACACTGCACCCGGTTTGAGGATCAGGCGCTGGAGGTGGAACCCTCAGTGGTTTAGCCACACGCGGTAAGCTGATACATCTCCAGCATACCACCGTCTCTAACCGGGTCGCGATGGCCATGGCGGGTAAAAAGGATGCTTATGCCGCTGCTTCTACAAGCCTCAACTAAAGAAAGAACATTGCGCAGAACAGGTCCAGCCAGAACACTGAAATAATTTGGACCTGTGCGGTTAGTGGATTCGTCGTCTTATCAATACCATCTAAATCCCCCCTAACCCCCCTTTTTCAAAGGGGGGAAACCACTTTTGGCCAAAAAGTCCCCCTTTATTAAAGGGGGATTTAGGGGGATTTCTCAAGCAACCGCACAGGTGGAATAATTTTGCATGTCGCAATAATGCTGTTTTCTCCGGTACGGGCCTTGCCTGGCGAACATTGTAGTCCTCTAGAAGCTTCAACCACGATCTCGTCTGAACCATCACAGGCTTCCTTTCTTGATTAATCGGCCTAAACCACTATTTCTGTTAACGATACCATAAGAAGGTCCTGCCGTCACAGTAATTGTGGAGGAATGCGCAAAGTCAGGGAAACGGCCATTTTTTTCTAAAGTTTTTCTGAAATGTTCCGAAAAAAGGATTGAAGGTCAACTGTTATGAATATAAGTACCTATCAGATACATAATGTCTTAAGGGCGTACGGCAAACAACTGAGCCAGAGCAGGCGACTGTCGCACAACAAGGGTATTGCAGAGCCGAAGCGCGCAGACCGGATTAGTATCTCCGCTCAGGCAAGGCGAAAGGCTGTTATTGACCAAGTAACATCAGACATTGTTAACAGGATAATCCATGAGGGTCCCGGTGATAACGTGGAACGGGAGGTGTTCAAGCAACTTGAGGACGAATACGGAAATAGCCTTTCCGCGAAAAAACGGGATTTCGACCTGGTCTTCAAGGTCATTGATAAAGAAAACGGCGAGGTAACAAAAACCCTTTCTATCGAGGATTCCAAATTCCTGAGAAATCGTCTCGAAGAGATCGCCAAGAGCAGAATTGACGATCAGATGATTACATGATATGGAGGTGATACATGAAGATCACCGGCAATGGCTACGAGATTACCAAGTATATCAATCAGACGGCCCTGAGGCCTGGCAAGGAACAGGCGGAAAAGACTTCCACGCAAGGCAATATCCCCCCCGAGTCAACAGGGGACGCCATCGTCAATCTTTCTAATGCCTCAAAAGAGGTTCAGAAAGCCAGAGAGATCATCGAGTCGGAGCCAGATATCAGATTAGAAAAGGTTCGCGCCATCCAGGAGGAGATCGAAAAGGGAGCCTACAAAATAGATTACGACAAGACAGCCGAAAAAATGTTAGGATATTTCATAAACGAAATGGGTTGATCCTGCTGTTCCATCCAGGATTTTCCCTACCACCCTCACCCTTCTCGCCACCGGATGAGCCGGGTCTCTAACTTCTAGTTTTCGGTAGTGCCAATCCCATTCATCCCCCATTCCCTTTTTCGGTTTGAGGCAATACCAGTAGGGCGAAGCCCTTAAGCTAAAAAAAACATCCACAATGGGCAGACGAAAGGATCCCAAGCAACTTGAAAAATTGATCTCCTATATCCTTGGGCGACGACCGGACGAGTTTGGACTGGTCCTGGACGACCAGGGATTCGTGCGCCTGAAGGATCTGCTCAAGGTGATCTCAGAGGAACCCGGGTGGAGATATGTGCGGAAATCGCATATCCATGAGGTCCTCATGATCTCTTCCGAAAAGTCCTTTGTCCTGGAAAATGATAAGATCAAGGCTGTTTGCCGCGATGATGCCCTGAATCTTCAGGAGGAGATCGTTCCCCCTAAACTCCTTTATCACTGCGTGCGTCGTAAGGCATACCCTATCGTTTGCAAGCAAGGGGTCATACCGTTGGGGCAACCACGGGTCCTCCTGGCCACAACCGAAGAGCTGGCACAGCGGATGGGAAAGCGTCGAGACCCAGTACCTGTGTTGCTGACTGTACAGGCACGAAGGGCTTTTGAGGCAGGCGTAAGATTCTCTCAGCAGGGCGAATTCATCTACGTGACTGACCATGTGCCTGTGGGCTATTTCACGGGACCACCACTTCCAAAAGAAAAGAAAAAAGAAGACCCCAAACCCAAAAAGGAGCCGGTTGCAATACATGAAGACCTGCCTGGCAGTTTCACCTTTGACGTGGAACGTTCCCGGGCTCTTCAGCAACAGAGACTCAAGCAAAAAGGGCTCAAAAAGGAGATCGCCTGGAAAAACGATGTCCGCAGGTTGAGACGCAAGCGCAGCGGTAAATAGAAGTGTGGTGAACAGTTACCTTTTCAGTTAGCTCAACAACAGCGTTGCGGGAGCCAAAAAGACCTCTACCTGGGTTGAGCGGTTCAACGTTCACGGTTCCCGGTTGAAGAGCCCCTGGCCCAGACCCTGGCCCAGACCGGGATTATGAGCTTAGTAGATTAATTTAAGCACGTCGCGCCAGGGCGGGCCGGGACTACATGGGCACCAA
>DAOVOU010000229.1 GCA_030629475.1 Desulfobacterales bacterium
CGGGCACAATCAGTATCATCGCCGGATGTTCCAGTGGCGTGGAACCCATTTTTGCGGTTGCTTATGAACGCAGGGTTCTTGATGGAGAGGTCCTGTTTGAGATGCATCCGCTGTTTGAGAACCTGGCAAACCAAAACGGTTTTTACAGCAATGAACTGGCCGAGCAGATCGCTGAAACCGGTTCGATTCAGCAAATCAAAGGAATTCCTGATAAGATAAAACGCCTTTTTGTTACTGCCCATGATATTGCGCCGGAGTGGCACATCCGAATCCAGGCAGCTTTTCAAAAATATACGGACAATGCTGTATCCAAGACAGTCAATTTCCGCCATGATGCGACACCGGAAGACATAGAAAAGGTTTACAGGCTCGCCTACGAGACCGGGTGCAAGGGTGTAACGATTTATCGCTATGGAAGCCGTGATCACCAGGTGCTCAATATAGGCAGGGAGCAAGCCCGGCAGGCCGGCGAAACCGGCACGATCCCTGATCGGCCCCGGATCGTGCCGCGGGTGCGTCCTGTTCGGACAAGAGGTGTCACAGAACGGATCAATACCGGTTGCGGCAAGCTTTATGTAACCATCAACGAAGACGACCAGGGTATCTGCGAAGTCTTTGCCCAGATGGGAAAAACTGGGGGGTGTGCCTCTTCCCAGATCGAGGCGGCAGGGCGACTCATATCTCTGGCCCTGCGCAGTGGAGTCAAGGTGGAAGCTATCCTTAAGCAGATCACTGGCATTCGATGCCCTTCACCCATCTGGCAAAACGGCAAAATGGTTCTTTCCTGCCCGGATGGCATCGCCCAGGTGATAAGGAACTATGCCCGGATCAGCTCGACAGAGATGCCTGCCATGATGGGCGCCTGCCCAGACTGCGGTGGCTCCCTGGAGCACGAGGGTGGGTGTCTGGTGTGTCGTTCCTGCGGGTTCTCCAAATGCAGCTAAGGAACTGTTATAAAATCGCGAAGCGATTTTATGAAATGAAGAACTTGATCAGCACAAACCCTAAAATTAACAATATTATAAAAATTATAGCAAGTGCATTGAAATACCGTTCAATAAAGGTCTGGATCTTCGGACCGAACAGATAGATCAGGCCACCGACTATAAAGAATCGGGCCGACCTGGAAACAGCAGAGGCAAGGAGAAAAACTATAAAATTGATCCTGAAGGCACCGGCCGTAATCGTGAAGACTTTGTACGGAATCGGGGTAAAACCTGCGATCCCCACCACCCAGGCATCATAGAGCGAGTAAAGCTGCCGTATATATTCATACTTGTCTGTCAATCCATAAAATCGGATAATGGCGTCGCCTACAGTGGCCATGAATTGCCATCCGATGAGATAGCCAAAACAGCCACCCAATATTGATCCCACGGAACAAACCAGGGCATACCTGAGCGATTTTTTTGGCAGGACAACCGAAAGGGTGATCAGAAGGACATCAGGCGGAATCGGGAAAAAGGAGGACTCGCAAAAGGCCAGGGCAAACAAGGCCCAGGTTCCGTAAGGGGTTTCGGCCCAGTGTAAGACCCAGTCGTAGACTCTCCGCAGCACGGCCTATTCTTCCCTCCAGCCGTGTTTCCCAATAAGCTTTACGAACCGGCAGCCCCCTAAGTCGGTTTCGTGAATGCCATCTTCGTGTCTGCGTATTTGGAGGAGGGTTTGGGACCACCTGTCACCTACCGGGATGACCATGCGGCCACCTATCGTTAGCTGTTGTACAAGGTTCTCGGGCACCTCCGGTGCCCCGGCTGTCACGATAATAGCATCAAAGGGACTCTCATCAGGCCAGCCCAGGGTGCCATCGGAACACCTGGCGATGACGTTGTGGTATCTGAGGTGATCAAGGAGCTTGCGAGCTGTGATAAGTAGTTGCCTCACCCGTTCAATCGTGTAGACGCGAAAGGCCAGCTCGGCCAGTATGGCTGTCTGGTAACCTGAGCCGGTTCCGATCTCAAGGACGCGATCGTCCTTGGTCAATTCGAGGGCTTGAGTCATCTCTGCCACAATATACGGCTGGGAAATGGTCTGGCCTTCACCAATGGGGAGGGGAAAATCTCCGTAGGCTTGGTACTCCAGAGCTTCACCTACAAAAAGATGGCGGGGAACCTTACGCATAGCCTCAAGGACCCTCCGGTCACGAATACCTCGGGCCTCGATCTGTGTGCTCACCATCTTTTCCCGTAGGCGCCTAAATTTCATAGCAATTCAGCAACATTCGCCCATGGTGTCCGTTGACAGTGTCCGTTGGTTGCTATCGTCGGAAGGGCTCAACCTGGATAGTATGGGAGGTAGACGTTAACTTGAATGTGGCAATTTTGTATCAGAATAGGCACTTGGAGTCAAGGGGAAGGACGATTGCGGTTTACGTGAGTCTACTCTTATGATATCCATATTGACAAATGACAAATGACGATCAACGGAGGACGATATGTCATTCAAAGAGAATTTGAAAAAAAAGATGTTAGCAGACAGCCTTTCAAAGACCGTGTCGCCGACCATCGGATCGCGTGAGAGGCCTGGGAAGGTGGATAAAGAAACCATGCGGAGACTTCTATCGTTGAGTCCTTTTGTCCCGGAAAAACGAAGAGACCTTGAGCTCTATTTTCGACAACTTGAGCCGGGCATAGGAGAGATAC
Organism: Desulfobacterales bacterium; assembly: GCA_030629475.1. Taxonomy (GTDB): domain Bacteria; phylum Desulfobacterota; class Desulfobacteria; order Desulfobacterales. Next base: position 2,643 of record DAOVOU010000229.1, read on the forward strand.
TTGTGCTGGATAACGAGCTCCCTCTTTATGGCAAAACCACCCTTGATGATGTGACGTTGCGTAAGAGCCCTGAATTGAAGGAGATGATCAGCATTCGAAACATTATCAAAATCTTGCATGACTCGGATATTATTATGTGCAAAGGTCGGGATGCTCTCCGCTACGTGCACGACCGGGCTTTGGATTTGCTGGACCTTCACTTTGAGGAAAGGGACATAGAAGAAATGGCCAATGATGGCATTGATGCCCTTGCCAGGGGAGATTCCGAGGCAGTCATGGAAACCCTTGACCTCTTTATCGAGCTTCTAGGTTACGAGTCTGTGCCGGCCGCGGTACTGGTAAATGACTATGTGATGTTCGGTTCTCGCCATGAGGCAGAAGGCGGAAGAGAAACCTTTGGCCCTATCATTATGTACAACGATAGAACGAACATCCTCAGGCTAATCAAAGAAACGGCCTCTGTGGACGATCCTGCTGCGCAGATCGTAATCCCCGGGGTTGCCCTGGGTGAAGTAGAACCGGACGCAGAAGGGTACTGGGTCTTCCGGTTCTTAAAGGAGGCGGTCCTAAAAAGGGAACGGCCTGTTCTTCATTAACGATCCGTTTTGGCACCAAGTTGAAGCTCTTCAATGTTTGTCGTTGGATTACAAGGAAGTCCGCGCACCAAAGGAAACACCACCATTCTCCTCTCCACATTTCTCGCCGAGGCCGAAAGACTTGGTGCCCGCACACAGCTTTTGGATGTAGCCCGTAAGAATATCTCGCCTTGTCAGGAATGTGGCACCTGCGAAAAGGAGGGTTTTTGTCCCATTGATGATGACATGCAGCAGATTTACCCCTTACTTCGCCAGGCAGACATTATCGTGATGGCCACCCCCATATTCTTCTATGGTCCTACCGCCCAGATGAAAGCCCTTATTGATCGATCTCAAGCCTTGTGGGCAAGGAGATATGTGCACAAGCTCGTGGATCCGGGCCGAAAGTGGCGGCACGGTTTTTTGTTGTCCCTGGGGGCCACAAAGGGGAAAAACCTCTTTGAAGGCCTCAGTCTCACGGCCAAATACTTTTTTGACGCGGTCGGGGCGAGTTTTGATGGCAGCCTCACCTATAAACAGATCGAAAAGGCAGGAGAGATAGCAAAGCACCCCACAGCCCTGACAGATGCAAAGGAGAAGGCCAAGAGTCTCGTAACACCCTTTCTTAAAAGAAAAAAGATTCTCTTTGTATGCACGGAAAATGCCTGCCGCAGCCAGATGGCCAGTGCCTTTGCCCGGTACCATGCTGGGAACAAGATTGAGGTTGAAAGCGCGGGAAGTGCGCCTGCCAAAGAGATCAATCCACTCATGGAAGAGGTTATGAGAGAAAAGGATATAGACATGGCCTTTCGCAAACCAAAATCGATTGAGCAAGCTGCTCGCTTTGGAACACCAGACTTAATCGTGTCCATGGGCTGTGAAGAGGCCTGTCCCCTTTTTCCGGGAGCGCCCCATCAAGAGTGGTCTGTGCCAGATCCTGCTGGTAAGCCGATTGAGATTATGCGACAGATAAGGCATGAGGTGGAAGAAGGGGTTAGAAGACTTACTTCCCTCCTGTCCAATCATTGATTCCCAAACCCACACTGCCCACCGCAGTCAGGGCATGTCCAATCAATGGCGTTGCAGGTCATGCCCCACAAATTTTCCATCATGCACTCCTGGCATATCTGAAAACCGCAGCGACAGGTCCAGCAGAAGGGAGCTTTTTGGCCGCATAGATGGCAGTAATACTCTTTTTTCCTTCTCCTTTTGGGTCTTGGCCTGCTGTTTACTGGTTGTGCTTCCATTGGAGATTATATAGGATTTTGGGCATCCTCATTTTCGCCACAAAGTAGTTTACACTTTTTTTCACCACCCCAGGTTTCAGGTTTCAGTGTTCAGGCCCTGCCCCGGTA
>DAOVOU010000210.1 GCA_030629475.1 Desulfobacterales bacterium
AGATATATTGAACCTGGCACAGGACACTTTCCAAGACAGTGCTGTGTCTCTGGCCCTCCTTGGGCCGGTCGATGAAAAGGCGTCGTATGAGGATATTTTTAGCCTCTAAAGGAAAGTGCCTAACCCGGACAAACCGGAAAATCCGAAGCTCGAAATACGAAATCCGAAACAAATCCGAAATACGAATTACCAAATGTTCAAAACAATTAACTTTAGGCATTTTAGCTCACTTCAGTTTGTTTAGTGCGCCTACGGCGGATTTCGGTCATTTGAATTTTTGAGATTCGAAAATTGTTTGCGGCTTACGCCTTGAAAACACTACGGATTTCGATATTCGGATTTCGGATTTATTCAGAGTCCGCGGATAAGAATGTCGGAATGCTCCCTATTCGAAGCGGGCAAGATAACTTACCTCTGGCATCAGACCAGTGACCAATGACTCTCCCAACAATCAAGATCTGTCGCCTTCACCCAGAACACGATTCAGATATCCCTCTGCCCCGTTACATGACTCCGCAATCTTCCGGGATGGATCTGTGTGCAGCTATCAAAGATAATCAGGAGTTCCCTGTAGGTTCCATAACGGTGATTCCTACAGGGATCGCTATCGCTCTTCCTCCAGGCTTTGAGGCACAGATCCGTCCTCGAAGTGGCCTTGCCTTTAAGCACGGCATCGGTATCATCAATGCTCCAGGCACCATCGATGCTGATTACAGGGGTGAGATAAAGGTTGCGCTCATCAATCTGGGGGAAAGACCATATACCATACGCCGTGGTGACAGGATCGCCCAGATGGTCATTCAGAAGGTCTATCAAGCGCAATTGGAAGTTGCGGATGCTCTTGAAGAAACAGAGCGGAATGAGGGTGGCTTTGGGCATACAGGGGTTTAGTCAGTGGTCAGTGGTTAGTGGTCAGTGGCTGTTAGCTAGGGATTTGGGAATGCGGAATGCCGGGTGACCTGGAACGGCCAGGAAGATCACCGGAAGGAGCAGAGGAGCCATGCGGTATGATACGGCACTTAGAGGCTATACCTCAAAAAGAATTGAAGAAATAGAGAGCGCAGACATCCTTGTGGGAATCCCTTGTTATTACAACGAGAGGACCATCGAACACGTGATTCAGATGGTCACTCACGGCCTGGCCAAGCATTACAAGCACAAAAGATGTGTGATATTTGTTGCTGATGGAGGTTCCACCGACGACACCCGTGAGGTAGTCAAGGAATTCGAAATCAAGCCCTGGCAGGAGAAGATCGTCTCCATCTACCGAGGGGCTCCCGGCAAGGGCTCAGCCTTTCGATCCGCGTTCGAGGCGGCCAAGCGCCTCAAGGTCAAGGCCTGCATGGTGGTCGATTCGGACCTGCGTTCAATTACCAGCGATTGGGTCAAATACCTTCTGGAACCAATTCTGGAAAAGGAATACCAATATGTCTCCCCTGTTTACACCCGCTACAAGTATGACGGCACCATAACCAACAACATTGTGTATAATCTCACCCGTGCCCTTTACGGTTTGCGCATCCGCCAGCCCATTGGCGGGGACTTTGCCTTTGCTGGCGAGCTGGCAGCATACTACATCGAACAGGATGTCTGGGACACGGACGTGGCCCGCTATGGTATTGACATCTGGATGACGACTAATGCCATCACCAACAACTTCAAGATTTGTCAGTCCAACCTGGGTGTAAAGATCCATGACGCCAAGGATCCGTCCGAGTCCCTTGGGCCTATGTTCCGGCAGGTGATCCACACCCTCTTTGTTCTCATGGAGCAAAATGAAGCTGCGTGGAAGGCGATCAAAGGGAGTAGAACTGTTCCCCTCTTCGGGCTGCAGGAGTCTATGGAGCCTGAGCCAATCCAGGTTGATCCGGGCCGGCTGGTCACAGAGTACAAGACAGGCTTTCGGCAGTTCAAGAGTCTCTATAGGGATATATTTTGCCCGGAGTGTTTCGAAGAACTCAAGAGGTGCGCTGCCATGGCCAAGACCAAGTTTGCCATGCCTCTGAAGACCTGGGTCTTGGTACTGTATGAGACCGCAGCCACTTTCCACCGTTGGACCCACAACCGGACCCAACTGGTCAACCTGGTAACCCCCCTTTACCTTGGCCGAGTTGCGTCCTTTATCAACCAGACCCGAAAGATGACCTCAAGCCAGGCCGAGGAAGTGGTTGAGGAGCAGGCCCAGGTTTTTGAAAACCAGAAGGATTACCTGATCCAGGTTTGGGACGCAAAGGATAAGTAGGGGTCTGCTATGTTTTCTTCCTTATCTTTATGGCCCTGGCATGGGCTGACAGTCCCTCAATCTCTGCCAGCCGGATGATGTCGGCGCGGTCTCTTTTCAGGGCCTTTTTAGAATAGTAAACAAGACTGGTCTTTTTAATAAAGTGATCCACGGAAAGGGCTGAGGCAAACCGGGCGGTTCCTGCTGTGGGGAGCACGTGGTTTGGTCCGGCTATGTAGTCCCCAACAGGTTCAGGAGTGTGAGGCCCGAGAAAGACCGCCCCTGCATTTTGAATACGGCCAAGGTATTGGAACGGCTCTTCAAGGTGAAGCTCTAAGTGCTCAGGGGCAATCTGATTGGCAAGGTCAAAGGCAGCGGCAAGATCAGGTACCACAACGATAGCCCCGTACGTTTTTATCGATGCCTCTGCAATGGCCCTTCGCGGAAGGTCTTTCAGTTGCTCCACGAGGGCATCAGACACAGCCCTGGCCAACCGGGAAGAAGTTGTCAGCAGGATCGCGGACGCAAGGGGGTCATGCTCGGCCTGAGATAGAAGGTCGGCCGCGATATAGTCCGGGTTTGCTTCTTGATCAGCGATGACCAGAATCTCACTGGGACCTGCAACCATGTCAATCCCCACCGTGCCGGAAACCATCTTCTTGGCAAGGGTCACATAGATGTTGCCCGGTCCTACAATGACGTCCACTTGCCGAACTGTCTCAGTACCATAGGCAAGGGCTGCGATCCCCCAGGCACTTCCGGCCTTATAGATAGTGTCCACTCCCACCTTATGTGCTGCTACAAGGAGATAGGGGTTTACCTCACCGGTTTTGGTCGGAGGAGTGGTAATACAAATATTTTTGACACCTGCGATCCTGGCAGGGATGCATCCCATCAGCACTGAGGAGACCAATGGGGTTTCGCCACCTCTCCCTCCGGGCACATATATACCCGCGGCATTTACCGGCCGGACAAGCTGACCCAGCATTGTTCCGTCAAGATCGGTCGTAAACCAGGATTGCTCAACCTGATGCCTGTGAAAGGCCTCGATTTGTGTTGCAGCCTTGTTAAGGCTCCTGAGAAACCCTTTGTCTACACGACGACGGGCCGTATTGATCTCGCTCTTTGTCACCTTCAGGGAGTCTGCGGTGAACTTGGGGGCATCAAAGCGGTTAATATATTCGATCAAGGCCCTGTCTTTGTTTTTTCGAACATCTGCAAGTATCCTTTTAACAACCTGGACATCCCTGGCCTTGAAGGCAAGATGGCGGTTCACGATTGCATCCAGCCTTTTCCGGGCAGCCGCTGAGGGGAATCTGAATATTTTCATTTTGACAGCCAAGAAGCCATTTGATACTTTTACGACCTAAGGTTTGAACAGTGCCCCAAAGTAATCCCCTGCCCTGCGGAGGCCTTCCTCAAGGGGGACCCGGGTTTTGTAATTCAGGGTTTGCTCGGACAGAGTGATGTCAGCCCAGGAATGGCGTACATCGCCTGGCCGAGGGTCCGTATAGACGGCCTCGGCATCCGAGCCCGTAATCTTTCTCAACAGGGCTAGAAGTTGGTTTAGGGTAAGCTGGCCACCGCAGGCAAGGTTCATGACCTTGCCTGCGGCATCCGGGGCCTCTACTGCAAGCAGGTTCCCATAAACGACATTATCCACATAGGTGAAATCGCGGGATTGTTCACCATCCCCGAATACGGTTGGCCGGGTGCCTGTGAGAAACGCCTTGATGAATAGAGGAATCACTGCCGCATAGTCTGAATCAGGGTCCTGGTGAGGGCCGAACACATTGAAATATCGAAGTGATACGGTCTCAAGGCCGTAAAGCTCGTAGAAAACGCGCAGGTAGTGTTCAGCGGTGAGCTTCTGGACAGCATACGGCGAAAGGGGGTCGGGGAATATTGTTTCTTTCCTTGGATACCCCGGGGCATTACCATACACGGAAGAGGAAGACGCAAAGAGAAGCCGTTTTACTCCTGCGTCCCGTGCTGCCACCAGAAGGTTGAGCGTCCCATTAATATTGGCACGGTTTGACTCAAGGGGGAAGGCTACGGATTTCGGGACGGAAGGTATGGCAGCCTGGTGCAAGACATACTCGATTCCTTTGGTGGCCTTGTGGCAAGTGGAAAGATCTGCAATGTTTCCCTCCAAGACTTCCAGGTTGGCCACGAGATCACGAGGTACGTCAGGAAACTGAAGATTCTCGCGTTTCCCGGTGGAGAAATTGTCCAGAACACGCACCTTGTCCCCTCGGTTAAGGAGCGCGTGCACAAGGTTTGAACCGATGAATCCTGCGCCGCCAGTTACCAAGAAGTTTGCCATTTTTTTCTCATCCTTTCGGCCAGAGAATATACTCGCTTGAACTCACATACAAAAAATTGGTAACTACTCAGGTTCAAAGTTCCAAGGTTCACGGTTCAAGGTTAAAGAACGATGAAGAAAGTAGCCAACCGTGAACCGTGAACCTGACAACCTGAGTAGTTACAAAAATTGTAATGTAAAAAAACTCGATTTGTCAAGACGTTCCACACCTATTTTCAATAATTTCGGCATAATTCCTGATGGTCTACCACGATTTGACAAAAAGCAGGTTTGTGTGCATAGTTTGCTTGGAGCATCA
>DAOVOU010000186.1 GCA_030629475.1 Desulfobacterales bacterium
AAGACTTTCGGGCCTGGCAGCAAGCTTTTCGTCGAAAACTCGAATCCCTGCGCGGGACCTTACCTAAACGCGTCAAGCCTGAGATGGAAATTTTAGAGACAACTGAATTGCCCGACCACACCCGCCGGTTAATTCTTTTTCCGGTTACAAAATTTTCCGAGCTCATCGCCTATTTGCTGATTCCCAAAAATGTCAAAAGGGGTGAGAAACGGGCAGGCATTATTGCCCTGCATGGCCATCATTCCCACGGCATCAAGACCATTTGTGGTGTACGCAAAACGGATTATCCCCCTTATGCACTGCAGGCTGTACGTTCCGGCTATGTAGTGCTGGCACCGGCTTGGTGGGGCTGGCCGGGAAGAGACGGTCATCTTGACAGAATAGGAAATCGTGATAAATGCAATGTTATACAGATGGCTGCGTCTATGTATGGTATTAACGTTTTGGATCTGCATATTCAAGATGGTCAGGCTGCGATTGACGTCTTGTGCTCACATGCTGAAGTAGATGCGAAAAAGATTGGCTGTATAGGCAATTCTTATGGTGGCCGAACCACAATGTGGCTTACGATTTTTGATGAACGGATCAAAGCCTGTGTTCCAAGCGGATGTATGAACATCTTCCGTGAGCGTTCTTTGAAACTGTCTTCGTGTGCAATCCAGTATTTGCCGGGATTACTTCAATATGGGGATGTTCCGGAATTGTTTAGCTTGATTGCACCGCGTCCAATGCAGCTACAAGCGGGTGAAGGTGACAGTCTAATCACCCTATCAGACCGAGACCAAATAAAGCAGGTCGTTGAAAAGGCATATCGTCTTCTTGGAGCAGAGAAAAACTTTGAGTATGTACTGCATTCGAGAGGGCATGAATTTGCCTGGGACCTTGCTGCACCATTCTTCCAGAGGCATCTGAAAATTGATAGATAGGGAGTTCTCATGGAAAGACGTGATTTCTTAAAAAAGACGGTTGGAATAGGAGCGATATCCTTCGCAGCAGCAAACCTTATTAACACCAGTCGGGCAGCGGTAATAGAAAGAAAAAAGCAGAACATTATACTTATCATGACCGACAACCACGGTGCCTGGACCCTGGGCTGTTACGGAAATCCGGACATTAAGACTCCGAATATCGATCGCCTGGCAAAGGAAGGCATCCGCTTCACCAAGGCATTTAGTTCAAATGCAGTTTGCTCACCGACGCGTGCAACATATCTCACGGGACTTATACCCTCACAACACGGGGTCCATTGTTATTTGAACCGTAGCGAAGCTCAAATGGGAGCCAAGGCATATAGCACAATTGAAGAGTTCCGCACTCTGCCTGAAATCCTTGCGGAACAGGGATATACCTGCGGACTTGTCGGCAAGTGGCATCTGGGTAAGAACATGTATCCGCAGGAAGGATTCAGCTATTGGATTACTATGCCGCATGGAGGCACGCGTACTTTCTATGATGCGGAAGTTATCGAAGATGGTAAAGTCCGCACTGAGCCGGATTATTTGACCGACCTTTGGACAAAGCATGGAGCAAGGTTTATTGAGCAGAACAAAAATCGTCCATTTTTCTTATTTTTGTCTTACAACGGACCGTATGGCCTCGGTTCTTCCCTCAATAAGCCCGCCCGCAACCGTCACGCTGCATATTATGCTGACAAGGAATTACTGTCTTTTCCCCGTGAATCGATGCACCCCTGGCTCTACAATAACAAACAATTCCTCAACAATGTGCATGCCATACGGCGGTACGCCTGCGAAGTGAGCGCAATCGACGATGGTGTAGGTGAAATGATGCGCACATTGAAGAAGCTGGGGCTGGACGAGGACACGCTGGTTATCTTCACAGCAGATCAGGGATGGGCTGGTGGTCATAATGGTCTTTGGGGGATGGGTGATCATACTCGCCCCCTGCATGCATTCGACTACACAATGCACATTCCTTTGATATTCCGGCATCCTGGGGCAATCCCTTCGGGCCGGGAGTCAGATTTGATGGTCAGCAACTACGACTTGCTCCCCACCGTTCTAAGTTACCTTGGTTTGTCCGGCGAGATACCAAATAATCCGAAGCCGCCTGGCCGGGATTATTTGACGGCACTGAAGGGAAAAAGCCTGGAATGGGACAATGTTATCTTTTACGAATTCGAGAATGTTCGGGCTATCCGGACTGTTGAATGGAAATATATCGAGCGGTACTCGGACGGCCCACATGAATTGTACAATCTGAATAACGACCCGAACGAGCGGTTCAATCTTTATGGCCAGCCGAAACAGGCTGATATTCGAAAGAAACTCCGCACAAGGCTCTACCGATTCTTCAACCGCTACGCTGTTCCAAAGTATGATTTGTGGCACGGTGGCCAATCCAAGACACACCTGCTTAGCGCCCAAGGGGCCAGAATGATTAGATCAGCTCAAGTGTCGAAAAGATAGTTGGTAACACAAGCTGTTAAGAGAGGGACCATGACTTGCATAAGGTATAAGGAGAAAAATAAGCGCTTATGAGAGAGATGAAAAACAATATCAGCAAGATAACTGGCGGAATCCGAAACAGATATTGAAGTGCTACTGTCATTGGCTCAGGCGATTTCTTAGCGACCATCCAAGATTGAAGGAATGCCAATTCACTGTTGAAATGTTTGCCGCGTGGAAATTGTCTTTGAGACGTCGCAAGTATGTGCCTGAATCGATAAATCACTATCTGAGAATAGTGTAATTGATTTGAAGCGAATGATTTTGTATAATGATAATTTAGTAGTATTATACAAACACTGGATTTAGGTGTGAGGAGAAAATTTTAATGGAGGATAGGAGAATGAGACGATTTATTTCACTGCTTAGGTGTACCATTATTTTCGTGTTATCAGCTAACGTATTGGCCTCGGAGTTCAATACAGATGATGATACGGAGGGATGGACACCCAATGCAAAGATTGCGGATTTGAAGGCCGGGGACGGAGTGTTGGTTGCCACGATTAAGTCTAATATGAACGACCCTTTCATTAGTTGCAGCCGGGAGGGTCCGTGGAATGCCGGTGACATCACAGGAGTCCTTGCACGCATGCGCTGGTCTGCGGATGCAACCACGTCCCCGGGGACAACGTTTTTCTGGTTCAATCCCACAGCAAAACAAATACCCTATTCAGCGCCTGAGCCCAATGAATGGAAAGTGGTTTTAGTCGATCTGATAGATCAGGAGGATTGGACTGGGACCATTAATCAAATTCGGTTTGATCTGGGGGATGGTATCCCCGAAGAGCGAACGGTTGAAATTGACTGGATTCGTCTTGAGAGTCTCTATCTGACCAATGAGACATTCGAGTGGAGCGATCTATTAGGTTGGGATGTCCTCGGCGATCCGAACAGCTTTGATGACAACGAGTGGGAGAATGTAAACTCTCTCGACTATGCAGTTAAGTGCACCGGAACCGGAGACTATATCGCCTTGACTCAGCCTATCAAACGCGGTCTGGAAGTGGATAAAGGGTATGTCGCGACAATACATGCCGCGGTGAAGGTTCCTGCCGACTCGTGGGACCAGAACGCCTCGCTGTGGTTTCGGATCCGAGAGTCCAATGGCACCGAAGAAAAACTCAGCCCTCCTATCGAGGTCAAGGTGTTTGACGAGTGGTTCCAGTGCGAGAGCTCCTTGGAGCTGTCCTATACACCCCAAGAGCGAACCGCTCTGGACGTACAATTGTATTCAAAGATGCCCGCCGGCAAGGTCTTCTACTTTGATGACGTCTTTGTGGATCTTGCTGAGCCGGTCATTGATGAAAGAGGTGAACACTGGGGCTACAATAACTCCCACTGGGAGTTCAACACAACGGGCGATACGGAGGGCTGGTGGAACTTTGACCCGGAACGAATTACCTACTTTGATGTCAACGACGGAGCGCTGTTGCTGGATTTACCGGGAGGGACTTTTGATCCCTACTTCTTTGCACCCGCGGGGCCTTATTATGCCCACAGTATCGGGGGTATCGCTGTTCGCATGAAGTGGAGCGGCACCCAAAGCGATCAGCAGAAATCCCAGCATGCCGTGTATTGGTTTCCTGTTGAAGGGGGACATGGCTCCAGAGGTTTCACTGTGCCCGTCATTGATGAGTGGTTTGTTCAATATATAGATACACATAGCTTCTGGGATAGCTGGATTAATGACTTCCGGTTCGATTTTGGCCATTATGACGAGCTGGTTATGGTGGATATCGACTGGATAAGGCTCTATGACGAATACATTATGAATAATGGCTTTGAAATGTCCTTGGCCCCCTGGTCTCATCAGGGTGCCGGTGACATCAGCGTCTTTTCCCTGGCCACGGAGCAGAAAGTCTCCGGGGATACATCTCTCGGGATCGAAGGTCTTGGCACTGACCAGTACCATTGTGTTGCCCAGGATGTCGAGGAATGGGATAGGATTCCGAAGGGCGCGGTCCTTACGCTTCGGGGCACCTACTATGTCCCTGCCGATGCCTGGGACGAGAATTCGGTTATTTGGTTCCGCATCAAGGAGTATGACGGGAAAGTCGAGAACCTCACAGGTGCACTTACAGCTCCTGTCCTGGATGCCTGGACCCCGTTTGAGCACACCCTTCATACGGTGTATGAACCCGGTGAACGGACTACCATTCAGGTGCAGCTTTTCTCCAAAACGCCGGCGGGCAAGATGATATATGTTGATGACGTCTTCTTGACGGTAGAAGCCGAAGAGCCGGTGACGGAACAAGAGTTCACCTGGCCTGTGAACAGCGTAAGACTCGCTGAGGGTCAGCAGATAACCATCGACGGCCGGGTCTCCGCAGAAGAATACACAGGGGCACAGGCGCTGGTCTTTAACGCCGAAACGCTTACTGCGGAAGACCCCTATTTCGAGGGTGTTACCCATGCGGGTCAATTGAACGACCAATCCACCGAGACCTCGCTGGAGGATTTCAATGCCACATACTATTTCATGTGGGACGATACATACTTCTATGCGGCTGTGTCTGTCCAGGACGATAACTACAGCTTCGTTGGACCGAATCCCAACGGTTCCGACGCACTCCAGTTTGTCTTTGGTCAGACGGCTCAGGAGGAAGTTACTGCAAACATGTACATCCCCACGATCGCTCCTGATGACGGCAGTGGAAATCCACTCGCCAAGAACGATTTCGATGGTTGGATCAC
>DAOVOU010000049.1 GCA_030629475.1 Desulfobacterales bacterium
AAAAATGAAGAAACAGAAATAGTCATTCAAGGTTTGGTATTGGGTGTTTGTTTTTTCATTCGATGTTGGAATAATTTGAGGAGCGGAGCGACATCATTATTCGACGTTCGACGTTCGATGTTCGATGTTGGACGTTCATCTTTTAATATGTTCGACGTTCATTTTTCAAAACAACCCCGTATGGCATAAATGTAACCTGTGAACGTTTACAAAACAACTTAGCGCTTATGGGGGGCTGGGGGAACTGAATAGTTGCAAAAGGGAGGCTATGCAGAAGGAATACGACCATGAATTCGTAGAATTGAAGTGGCAGGGAATCTGGCAAGATAAGCAGTTGTTCAGGGTAGAAGAAGACCCGGCCAGGAAAAAGTATTACTTGCTTGAGATGTTTCCGTATCCTTCCGGCAACATCCATATGGGGCATGTGCGTAACTACGCCATTGGAGACGTAGTAGCGCGATACAAACGCATGCAGGGTTACAATGTGCTTCATCCTATGGGCTGGGATGCCTTTGGGATGCCGGCAGAAAATGCGGCCATTGCGCACAACGTACACCCGGCCAAATGGACATACCAGAACATTGACACCATGCGCACCCAGCTCAAGCGGCTTGGGTTCAGCTATGACTGGGACCGAGAACTGGCTACATGCAAGCCCGAGTACTACCGTTGGGAACAGTGGCTTTTTGTCAAGATGTTCGAAAAGGGGATGGTTTACAGGAAAAAAGCTTCTGTGAACTGGTGCGAAAGCTGCCAGACGGTCCTGGCCAATGAGCAGGTGGAGGCGGGTTTATGCTGGCGCTGCGGCGAGGTGGTGGTCCAGAAGGAGTTGGACCAATGGTTTTTCCGCATCACCGATTATGCTGATGACCTTCTTGAGTATTGTGAGCGACTCCCGGGGTGGCCCGACAAAGTGGTGATTATGCAACAGAACTGGATCGGAAAGAGCCTGGGAGCTGAGATCTATTTCCCCCTGGAAACCGGCGACGGCCACATCCCGGTGTTCACGACACGTCAGGACACGGTGTTTGGTGCCACGTTTATGTGCATGGCTCCCGAACATCCGCTGGTCATGAAGCTTGCTGCGGGCAGCGAGCAGGAAGCCGAAGTTCGGGTCTTTGTTGAGCGCATGCGTCGCCAGGACAAAGCCAAGCGCACATCCGATGATTATGAAAAGGAAGGGATCTTTATCGGGGCGTATTGCATAAACCCTTTTAGCAACCAACAGATGCCTATCTTTACTGCCAACTTTGCACTGATGGAGTATGGCACCGGCGCGGTTATGGCGGTCCCAGCCCATGACCAGCGAGATTTTGAGTTTGCCCGTAAATACGGTTTAGAAATTGTTGTAGTGATTCAGCCCAAAGGCGAAACGCTTGACCCGGAAACCATGACCGAAGCTTATGTAGATGAAGGGATATTGGTGCGATCCGGGCCCTTTGACGGGTTGGAGAACGTAAAGGCCCTTGATGCCATTGCGGACTATCTGGAAGAGAAAAAGATCGGAAAAATATCTGTTAACTTCAGGCTCAGGGATTGGGGGATTTCACGTCAAAGGTACTGGGGTGCGCCTATCCCCATCGTCTATTGTGACAAATGCGGGGTGGTGCCGGTCGCGGAAAAAGACCTGCCGGTCATACTTCCTGAAGATGCTCAGATGCTCGAAGGGGGAAAATCTCCTTTGCCGGAACTGGAGAGCTTTGTGAAGACTTCATGCCCTAGATGCGGCCATCCTGATGCACGTCGAGAGACCAACACCATGGACACCTTTGTGGAATCTTCGTGGTACTTTGAACGGTATTGCAGTGCTCATCATAATCGGGGGATCTTTGACAAAAAGGCCGTGGAATACTGGATGCCTGTGGACCAGTACATTGGTGGTATTGAACATGCTATCCTTCATCTCCTCTATTCGCGTTATTTTACGCGGGTACTCAGGGATTTTGGGTTGGTGACTTACAAAGAGCCCTTTACACGTTTGCTGACCCAGGGGATGATCTGCAAGGAGACCCTTAAATGTCCAAACCATGGCCTGTTGCTTCCTGAAGAGATTCTGGAGAAGGACCAAAGCCAAACCTGTAAGCATTGCGGAAGCCGGGTTGAGATTGGACGGATCGAAAAGATGTCCAAGTCAAAAAAGAACGTGGTCGATCCTAATGCCCTCATAGAGAAATACGGGGCCGACACCCTCAGGCTCTTCTGTCTTTTTGCAGCACCGCCGGAGCGGGACCTCGACTGGAGTGATCAGGGCGTAGAAGGTGCCTATCGCTTTCTCAAGAGGGTATGGCGGCTGGTGGCAGAGCATAGGGCCCATGTTCAGAACGTAAAGCCCTTTGACGGGGGCGAAGAGCTTGCCGAGGACCTGAAAACCCTTCACAGAAAGACCCATCAGACCATCAAGCGTGTGACAAATGATATCGAGGCCAGGTTTCATTTCAATACGGCAATCAGTGCCGTTATGGAGCTTGTGAATACGATGCAGGCTCTCAAGGAAGGTGTCCTTTCGACTTCACAAGGCGCTTCTGTCATGAGGTTAGCCTTAGAAACTGTCATAGTCCTGTTGTCGCCTATTGTGCCGCATTTGGCCGAGGAACTGTGGGAGACCCTGGGCAACTCCGGAAGCGTACTTGAGGTTGCCTGGCCCGCATATCGTGAGGAAGCTATTGCACAAGACGAAATCCTGATTGTTGTGCAGGTTAACGGCAAGGTGCGGAGCAGGTTTAATATTGCTGTTGATGCAGATGAAGAGGCGATAAGGGCGGCTGCACTGGCCGATGACAGAATTGTGGCACGCATTGCAGGGCGGCCGGTGAAAAAGGTTATCGTGGTGCAAAAGAAGCTGGTGAACATTGTGGTGTAAATAGTGGTCAGTGAACAGTGGTCAGTGAACAGTAACCTTCGATTTCGCAACCAGACGAATGCGGATTTGCGGCTCACGCCTTGAAAACAGCACGGATTTCGGAGTGCGAAATTCAGGAATTTAGGAATTGAGAGATTGGGAGCTTCAACTTTAGGCACTTTAGCTCACTTTCACTGACCACTAACCACTGACCACTCGCTTCTCGATGGAGAACCAGAGTATGAGTGTTGAGGAAATAACAAGAGCCACAATCGCCCTCGTTGTCCTAACGGCCGCCCTGGCCGGCTGCGGATATCACTTCAAGGGAATGGGCCTGACAGCGCCGGAAGGTGTGCGTACGATTGCCATTACTGTGTTGGGAAACAGGACTTCGGAATCGGGCATTGAGACGGTCTTTACGAGCGATCTGGTCTATGAGTTTACCCGAAGCAAGGTGCTTCGTGTGGTGGGAAAAGATACGGCTGATGCAGTTTTAAGTGGCAGAGTTGCGTCCTTGACTGTGGACACGATTTCTCACACTGCAAGCTACGAGTCTGATGAACGCCGTGTCACGATCACTCTCGATTTAGCCCTGGAACGGACTGACGGCAAGGTCATATGGTCAGATAGTGCGCTATCTGACAAAGAAGCGTTCAAGGTAAACCCTTCAGACAGGTTAGAAACCGACAACAAGAGAAGGGATGCCATAGAAACTATATCCGAGCGATTGGCCGAAAAGATCCATAACAGAATCCTTCAAGATTTTTGAAGTTTATTGGGTTTGTTGTGTTTGTTGTGTTCGTTGTGTTCGTTGTGTTAAAACGCAAGAAAACCCAACAAACAATGTAAGCCAAACAAACCTGATTACATGGCGATAGATATTCAGACCCGCCTGCCACCCGCCTGCCAGCGCCACGCTCACCGGGCAATTGCAATGCCGGTACACATGGCAATGGCGGGCAGGTAAATGATTTCCGGATTCTGACACAAATTGGTTTGCGGTTTTCGTTAAATCCGCAATCCGAAATCTAAAATCCGAAATACTATAGGGCGTTGATCTGCTTGGTCAGGCGGGATATCTTTCTGGAAGCTGTCTTGCGGTGGATGGCGCCTTTTTGAGCTACCTTATGGATAACAGGTATGGCCGCAGCTAAGGCGGTCTGGGCCGCTTCCGGAGATTTTTCACTGATAGCAGTCCTGACACGCTTAATTACGTTTTTCACCCGCGTACGGTTTGATTTGTTGCGAAAATTTCTGATCTCGTTTTGCCTGGCCCTCTTAATGGCCGATTTGTGAGTTGCCAAAGTTGTTTGCTCCTTTCTGCCTCAAGTTGAGACAGCAGAATATGTATCTTACTCCGGTTTTGTCAAGTCTTATTTTGTGAATTTTACCCCGCCTGTCGTCTATCGGTTACGCAGCTCGTTCCCGCCTGCCATCGCCACGCGCGGCGGGCACCTTCAACCTCGGCAGGCATGGCAATGGCGGGCAGGTCGGTAACCGTCAGACGTAGGACGTAACGAGCCGCGCAACCGGACAACGATACACAGGGTTCCTCTGTTTTCATGCCTGAAACCGCTCGTATGACAAAGGCCGCTGGCATCGTGGGGGCGGCCACCCTGTTGAGCCGTATCCTGGGGTTTGTTCGCGATGTAATCGTTGCCTGGTTCTTCGGGGCAGGGCTGGCTGCTGATGCGTTTTTTGTGGCATTCAGAATTCCGAACCTTCTGCGCAGACTCTTTGCAGAGGGTTCCCTCACAATCTCCTTTATCCCGGTTTTTACCGAATACCTTTCAAGCAACAGCCGGGAAGAGGCATTCAGGTTGGCCCGATCTGCCTTCTGGCTCCTTTCCATCGTTCTGGCTGGAGTCGCTGTGGTCGGGATTCTAGTCTCTCCACTCATCGTAAAGGTCATTGCGCCCGGTTTTTTCTCATCACCAGGAAAATTTGATTTAACAGTTCTGCTGACGCGGATCATGTTCCCCTACATATTTTTCATTGGGCTGGTTGCCCTGTGCATGGGGATTTTGAATGCTCTGGGGCATTTTGCAGCACCTGCATTGGCGCCCGTGCTCCTTAATCTTGCTATGATCAGCGCCGTACTCCTTCTTTCGCCCCACCTGGAAAGACCGGCAGTTGGTCTTGCCATCGGTGTGGTCGTGGGAGGAATCTTGCAGTTGGGCCTTCAAATCCCATTCGTGATCCGCAAGGGCTTTCGTCTGGCGATCCGCGGTCCACTGTATCACCCAGCCGTCAAGCGGATTGCGGTTTTGATGACACCGGCCGTGTTTGGGGCCGCGGTTTACCAGATCAACATCTTTGTTGGGACCCTACTTGCCTCCCTGCTTCCTGAGGGTAGTGTTTCGTACCTGTATTACGCTGACAGACTAGTCCAATTTCCTCTTGGGGTGTTTGGTATTGCCCTGGCAACAGCGGTCTTGCCAAGTCTGTCACGACAGGCAGTCGTAAACGATATGGAAGGCTTGCGGACTTCCTTTGCATATGCACTTAAATTGGTCTTTTTTATCACCATACCTGCTATGACAGGACTGATTGTGCTGAAGGAACCGATCGTGCGGTTACTCTTTCAGAGAGGAGCCTTCGATGTGGCGACAACCCACTTCACTGCTGAGGCCCTTTTCTATTACGCTATAGGGCTTTGGGCCTTTTCGGGAGTGCGCATCGTGGTCTCGACCTTTTATGCCCTTCAGGACACAAAGACCCCGGTCAAGATAGCAGTGATTTCACTTCTGGTGAACATTGTATTGAGTATCTTGCTCATGGGGCCAATGCGGCATGGCGGGCTGGCGCTTGCAACCTCTCTGGCTGCTACGGTGAACCTGATACTCCTTGTCCAGGCATTGAAAAAACGCCTGGGGCGGATCGGCGCTCATGACATACTTGGATCTGTATTCAGATCAACAGCGTCTGCGGCTGTGATGGGAGGCGTCATCGGTGTTGTAGCCTTGTGGAGGATACCAAAATGTGCTGGAAGCACCTGGCATCTTGTGGTATGGGTATTGGGCAGTGTTGTGGTGGGCTCGCTCCTTTACGGTGCGTGCGCTTTTCTCTTCAGGAGCCGGGAATTGACAGCTATGGTTGATATCATAAGAAAGACTCTTCGTAAATGACGACCAGGCGCAAGATAGTTGTCGCAACGGGTATCGTGGTGCTTTTTTCCTTTCTTTTTGTCATTGGCTTGGGTGACCGGGGTGCAGTTGATCTCTACCAGCTCCGTCTCAGAAAGGTTCGTTTAGATAGATCAAACATAGAGCTACGGAAGAAGAATCGGGCCCTTTATCGTAGCATCCAACGGTTAAAAGATGACGCCGAATTTGTAGAAAATATTGCAAGAGGCGAACTCGGGATGGTCGGAAAGGACGAGGTGGTTTATCAATTCAGGAAGAAAAAATAACGCAAGACTAATTAAACGTCTCGGAATTCCTATCCGCCTACGGCGGAGAATTCCTGCGACTTTAGTCGAGTGGTCGAGTGGAAAAATGGTCAAGCGGTTAGCTAGTGCCTGAACGAAAACCCCCTTTTTTGTCATTTCGACCAAAGGGAGAAATCTGTAACCCCTATATTTTCAATGATAATAGATTTCTCCCTGGCCCAGACCGGGTTTTTCTCTCCGGGGCATTTTCCAGGTTCTGTCGCGCCAGGGCGGGCGCTACGCTCGAAATGACAGTATTGACCGGTTTTCGTTCAGACACTAACTACTCGACCACTCAACGACTCGACTACTCGACCCTGGCCCAGACCTGGCTAATTGGCTATATGCTTGTAGATATGAAGTGTGCGCCAGGGCAGGCCAATTGCGGAGCGAAGCGGAGCTAAGTTCATGGATGAAGACAGGAACAATGCCGCAGATCTGACGCCTACGGAGACACTGGCAAAGCTTTACGAAGAACAGGGTTTTCTTGACAAGGCTGCATCAGCATACAAAAAACTCCTTGTTATGGAACCAGACCGTGCTGAGTTGAAAGAGGCGCTGGTGGCTATTGAAAAAAGGCTGGCAGGCTCTATTCCACAGCCTGAAAAATCTGAGGCAAAAACCATGTTGGCCCACCTGACCGGGTGGCGGAAGGTTATTCGCGAAAGGAAGAAAATGCTGGATCAAAAAGGTGAGAAAAGAGGAAAAATCTTGGTCATACACGGCCCCAACCTGGATATGCTCGGCCGTCGGGAGCCGTCAGTGTACGGCACATCGACTCTGGAAGAGATAGACGAAGAGATCAAGAAGACTGCCGAAGAATTGGGCATGAGTGCTGACACCTTTCAATCAAACCACGAAGGATACCTGATCGAAAAGGTCCATGACGCCATAGACGGTTATGATGTGCTTATCATCAATCCTGCCGCTTACACACACACCAGCGTCGCCATTAGAGATGCCCTCTTGATGTTGGACATTCCGATTATTGAGGTGCACCTCTCCAATATCTATCGGCGAGAACCCTTCAGGCAAAAGTCCCTGATCGCGGATGTGGCCAGAGCCCAGTTAGCCGGTTTTGGAAAGGATGGCTACTTGATGGCTGTGCGAGCCGCGGCAAATATGAGTAGTGGCGCAGAGAGCAGAGAGCAGAGAGCAGAGAGCAGAGAGCAGAGAGCATGGCGCAAGGGGTAAAGCACAAACCACTAAAAACCGCTTTGCACTATGCTCTCTGCCCTATGCCGTACAAAAACGGGAGGCTTAATAACTAGACATGTACGACACATCAAAGTTCAGGAAAGGCCTAAAGATAGAAATGGAAGGGAAACCTTATGAGATAATAGATTTCTTGCATGTAAAACCTGGCAAAGGCGGTGCATTTGTTCGGACCAAGCTCAGGAACATGCTAAACGGTCGCGTGCTCAATCACACCTTTCGCGCGGGGGAGAAGGTCGGCAGACCTGACCTTCAGGAAAGACAGATGCAGTATCTGTACAAGGAAGTCGATAACTATTGCCTGATGGACAACGAGACCTACGAGCAGATCTATCTCTCAGAGGAGCAGATCGGCGAAAGCAGGTTGTTCCTGGCTGACAATGAGACTGTGAACGTGATGCTTTTCAATGAGAAACCGGTTGGAATTGAGCTGCCTATCTTTGTCGAACTCAGTGTTGCAGATACCGGGCCTGCCGTTAAAGGTGATACAGCCAGCAAGGCCACAAAACCTGCAACCTTAGAGACCGGTGCAGTGATACCTGTACCCATCTTCATAAACGTGGGGGACAGGATCAAGGTGGACACCCGTACCGGCAGTTATGTGGAGCGGGTTAAATGACCTTATTATTTTCCAAACATAAAATCGGGTACTCTTCCGCTAATACTTTGATAACAAAAGCCCCCTAAATCCCCCTTTAAAAAAGGGGGACTTTCAAAAATTCCCAGAGGGCCATTATTGCATACAACTCAATTCCCCCCTTTTGTAAAGGGCCCGCCCCGGCGCGACAGAAGTTGGACAATGCCTCGAAAAGAAAAACCCGGTCTGGGCCAGGGGGGTAGGAGGGATTTTAACATGAGCAATTATGGATAACACACGTCCAACAGAGGTAAAATGGTACCTTTTCCGAAATCAAAGTATTAGCGGAAGAGCATGTAAAATCGCGGAGCGATTTTATATAATGCTATTCAATTGATTTCAAAACAAATTATTGACAAGAGCAAGATTATTTAATAGCGTGTGCCACTAACGATTGACCTTGCAACTATAGGTTCTAAGAAAATCTTTTTGGGGACACAGATTTACACAGATAAGCACAGATCATTGTAATATATTAAAATCCGTGTTGATCCGTGTTCATCCGTGTCCAAATTCTTTTTGTCAAAGGCTATATTACTCGATATGGAGCATTGTTAAGACCATGAAATCTGGTGTTCTATTTTTTCTCTGTTTCTTTCTGATGGTGATACCTGCCCATTCGGAAACCATGTATATAACGGATGACATACGGGTGATGCTTCGAAGCGATGCTGGGACGGATCGCAGAATTGTTGCCATGCCCAAGTCCGGGGCTCAGGTTGAGGTGCTGGAAGAATCAGAAGATGGCTGGTCCAAGGTGCGCCTTTCCGATGAGAAAGAGGGGTGGCTGTTGAGCCGCTATTTGACCCCGGGGCCGCCCAGCAAGGATGTTATCGCCAAGTTGAAGACTGAAACCGAGGTCTTGAGGCGCCAGGCCAAAACCTTGACTCAGGAGAATCTTCGTTTCAAGAAAGAACGAAACGACTTCCAGAAAGCCCTGTCTAAGCAGACAAAGACCGTGGAGACCCTGAAAGAGTCCTATGAAACCCTTAGGAAGGGATCTTCAGAATACCTGTCCTTAAAGGCTTCCTATAAGAAGGCATCTAGGGATCTGGCAACAAAAACCAAGCGGGAGGCAGAACTTGAAGAGGGACTGAAAGCCCTTCAAGACAGTCAAACCCTGCAATGGTTTCTGGGTGGAGCTGCTGTCCTTTTTATTGGGCTCATTGTCGGATTTATGGCTCGACGTCCCAAGCGGCGGTCATCGCTGCTGTGAGAGTTTCGAACTGCTCAAGAAAAGGGAATTCCTACCGGTACTTTCCGCCTCCGGCCGACTCCAATACTCCAAGCGGGAGGAAACCCCCATATTTTGGTAACGAACGATGGAATATAAGACTGATTTTCTGGTCATTGGAACCGGGATTGCCGGTCTGACCTTTGCTCTGAGGGTGGCTGACCATGGCCGGGTGGCCATTGTAACC
>DAOVOU010000010.1 GCA_030629475.1 Desulfobacterales bacterium
GATGCTGTTCAGATCGCATGACAGCTTCGTAGTCGTCTCCATCCACAACTGTAAACTCAACATTAACCCATAAGGGTGCCCGTACATACTCCCTTCTCTCCTGGCTTGGAAACCCCTGCATATTTTCCTCCGTGTTCGGGTTTATTGGGTCTACACGGTTTATTGTGTTTATTGAGCCTGCCCTGGCGCTTGTTGCAGCCTAGCGGTCGGCATAAAGCCCTGGCCCAGACCGGATTTTTCTCTCCGTGGCATTCTCCAGTTTCTGTCGCACCAGGGCGGGCCGACCCTACGCCAATATAGGGGCGGGCCCGCCCTGACGCGACACAAGGGCAATAAACTGTGCTATATCAAAACCCGGTCTGGGCCAGGGTTTATCCCGCCCGGCCAGGGTCTTGAAGGCACATGACATAGGTATGTGCGAAGGCAAGATGCAACAATTATACCATATTTTACCGGCCAAACCGGCTAACGGGTGTGGCATAACCTGTGGGGGACCTTTAGGTCAAGTCTCGATTCATTACGGGCAGTACCTGAGGAGACCGCGTCATGCTTGCGCCCCAACTCGCCCCTTTCGCAGAGTGCCAGAAATGCCTCAACAACATCTCTATCAAATTGGGTGCCAGCATTTTGCTGGATCGTATCGAGTACAACCTCATCAGCAAGCTTTTTCCGGTAGGCACGGTCGGAGGCCATAGCATCATAAACATCAGCTACGGCGAGGATCCGGGACAGAAAGGGGATATATTCACCCTTAAGACCATCAGGATATCCTTTCCCGTCCCATCTTTCGTGATGATGCAAAATGATTTTCTGCTCCGCGGTCAAAAGGCCCAAGTGGCCGACAATGTTCGCGCCAATGACGGGATGCTTTTTAATTTCTTCATATTCCTCCTTGGTCAAGGGACCGGGTTTCAGCAGGATACTATCCGGAATGCCGAGCTTTCCGATATCATGTAGGTGCCCCGAAAAATTTAATAGATCGAGTTGCTTGTCAGAACATCCCATCTCCTTTCCTATGCTCAGCGCAAGTTCGGTCACCCGACTGGAGTGCTGCTTGGTGTAAGGGTCTCTGGCCTCGATTGCTTCCACAAAGGCATAGAGGGTAGCGAAAAGATTCTCGTAGATGTTTTCGTACAGAGCGACATTTTCTATGACAAACGTGGCCCTCTCAGCCAAAAAATTCAGAAAGTACACATCTTTTTCAGTGAAGGGCATTGACCTGCCTGTCCCGGGACGGCAGACAGGTCCATTTCTGACAATGGCGGCCAGCATACCAAATAGCTTTTTCCGAATCTTGAACGGGATGGCAATCAGCGAACGGATATTTGCGTCCGAAAGCGTTTTGTCATGACCGCCGTCAACAAGAAGCGGGATCCCTTCTGAGATTTTCTTCGCAAGGAGCTCTGCAACACAACTGTCGCTCTCCCTGGCCGGGCAGGTTCCCCGCCCGACTTCGCCCGGACGAAGTCCTTGCAGGCGGGCAGGCGCGGACAGGCCGGCACTGGAGTTAGATTTGGGTTCTTTACGAAAATAGGCGATAGGAATTGGCCTTCCCAAAGTCTCGTCTATCACATAGAAATGGACTTCGTCGCAATTGGTTATATCCGCTGAGAGCCTGACGATCAGATCAAAAAGGTCTGAGCTGCTTGTTACCCAGTCTACCTCCTGTAGAATCATGTTCAATATCCCGAGATCCCCGACTTTGTTGGACAGCTCTTCATTTAGCCGGGCAATATGTTCCTTCTTTTTGATTTCTTCCTTTAAGAGCATATTTTCAACAAAGAGGGCCTTTTGTTCCAGAGCCCTCTTAATCGTCAGCTCTATCTCACCAATATTAAACGGTTTCACCAGGAAGTCTACCACTCCGTGTTTCAGGGTAGCTATCGCGTTATCTGTAGATGGATACCCGGTCATGACAACGACCGGTATGGTATTGTCGAGCTCATGAATCCTCCTGGTGAACTCTACCCCGTCCATTCCTGGCATATGAAGGTCTGTAAAACAAAAAGCGACATTCCTGCGCCCAAAAATCTTAAGGGCTTCCGTCCCATCTCGAGCACTCAGAATCGAATAGGTTCCCGTTCTGTGAAAAAAATCCTCGAAAACCTGAAGGATCATTTCATCATCATCAACAACCAATATGTTCAGGGGTTCACTCATGGGTCTTTAAGCCTTTCATCAAGTGGGCTTTCAAGGTTTTGAATTCCCTTTCGGTCAATAATCCGTCTCTTTTCAGCATAGAAATATTTTCCAGTTGTTCAAAGTAGTTGGGTTCACCCATAGGGGCACTGCGCATAAGATGAAGACCAGGCCGATCGGTGGAAAAAAAATTGAGCCTGGCTATCCTGTCTTGTTCCGCTTTCTGCCCCAGATCGCCTTCGTCCCTTTCTTTCTTGATGGCAACCAACTGATCATAGGCTTCCTTCAGCTCTTTGAGCAACTGGGTCTTTTCCCGGATCAGATTGACCTTCTCAACTGCATTCTTGAATACAATCTCCATCTCCTGGAGTTTGAAGGGTTTTTTGATATAGTCATAGGCTCCTTCCCTTATGGCCTCAATAGCGGTTTCAAGTGACCCATGCCCTGTTATGATGATAACGACCACCTCAGGATTCATCACCTTGGCCTGGCGTAACACCTCCAGGCCGCTAATACTGGGCATCATCAGGTCAGTAATTACGACATCAACAGGCTCTCTCGTGATAAACTTTACGGCCTCAAGACTATCGTTGAAGACCTCGACCGAAATATGCTCCTTGGAGATCAAATCCTTCAGGATGTCGCCGATCGTTCTGTCGTCATCTACGATCACAGTCCGGATATGTCGGTCTTGCATTTCCATTTTTCCACTTCTCCTGCCTCCTATTGATAAGTACAGGACATTTTTTTGACAGGATTAACAGGCCCGCCCTGGTGCGACTTTGCCTGGAGCACATTGTCATTGTTGAAATATCTCCGTAATAAAGATGTTGCGACCAAGCCCTGCAATATCGGTCTGGGCCAGGGATTAACTGGATAAATTTTGAATGAATCCAGTTCAGCAATGAACTTAGCTCCACTTCGTTCCGCAATTGGTCGAGTGGCCTGCCCGCCATTGCCATACATGCCGACATACAGGCAGTATGCTGTGACAGGCGTTGGCAGGCGGGTCAAGTGGTTGATTAGTCAAGTGCCCGCCCTGGCGCGACGCCTTATCATAAACCACCAGGCCACTAATCCAGGTCTGGGCCAGGGGTTTAAGGGCCTTACGACTCGACAACTCGACAACTCGACTATTTAACTACTCGACCAAAGTCGCTGCAATTTCAATAAGTTGTAGAAATTCCGAGACGTTAAAATAAAAAATAATCTTGTTCATCCTGTCTATCCCGTCTAATTTTTTTGTCCTGTACTTAGCTCCTATTGAGAAGCTTCCTTGAATGTGACAGGCAAGACCTATTTGTTACCTGTTTACTCTATCGGAAAAGTTTGCCCAAAACTTGAACGTTTAGGGATTTCCCTTTTTCATCCCACAAAAACGTTTATCGGAAATCTCGCCACAATCTTAAACTCGACTCTCGTGAGTCGTCTAAAGACCACCCCATCCAGATATCGACAGCCTCTTAAAGGTTTTTTTTGAAGATTTTATGTGTTATATGAATGGCTCAAGAACACAAGAACAAGAAAAAATGCGCTACCAGGCCCCTAATCTCATATGATTATGATCACTAATCGACAATATTCGAATGTGAAGAATGGGCTTGCCCTTCTAATTCTCCTTTTCTTGACACTCACATGCCCGGTCGCAAATTATGCCACCGATGCATTCCCAAGGCGCCTGGGGCTTATCAATGATTTTGCCAATGTCATTTCGCCCCAGTATGAACAAAAGCTGGCACAAGTGACTGATGAGCTTTTGAGAAAGACGGATGTGCCCGTGGTCGTGGTCACCATGCCAGACATTGGTGGTGAAGATTACAACGAGTACGCCAACCGCTTGTATGCCGCATGGGGCATTGGGAAAAAGGGCGAAGATCGAGGAGTCCTCATCCTTGTCGCACTCAAAGAGCGTAAAATGCGTATCGAGATCGGTTACGGAATAGAGGGGCTTATTCCCGACGGGCTGGCTGGCGAGATCCGCGACCAGTATATCATCCCCTACTTGAAGCGTAATCAGTTTGGGGAAGGGCTTTTGAATGGTACCCTTGCAATAGCCAGTATCATTGCCAAGGATGCGCGTGTCAGCCTGACCGGACAGGTCCCTTTGAAACGGCCAGTGAAGAGGCGCTCTGGCCTGTCGTCCCTGGTGGTCCTCTTGCTCTTTTTCTTGGTCCTCTTTTCCGTGGGGAGGGGGCGAGGTGGGCTCTGGCCGCTCCTCCTCCTTTTGTTCATGGGAAGAGGAGGATACTATGGAGGCTATGGACGGGGAGGCTTTGGTGGCAGCTTTGGCAGCTTTGGTGGCGGTTTTGGTGGCTTTGGCGGCGGTTTGAGCGGAGGAGGCGGCGCTGGCGGCAGCTTCTAGGGAATGCGGAATGCGGATTGCGGATTGCGGAATGGGATGGCTGATTACCAATGAGTGATCACTGATGACAAATTTCGCAACTTCTCAATAAGGTGGGGTTTTGTCATTGCGAGCGAAGCGAAGCAATCTCTTTGATAGCGGTGAGATTGCGTCGTCGTCCCGATCTCATCGGGACTCCTCGCAATGACAGGAAATCACAGTTTCAGGGAATTAGCCGTGCTTTTTTGAGCAAGTTACCAAATTTCAGGTTGCGAATTGGGAGATAAGACTCTTTAATCGTTTATTCCGAAATCCGCATTCCGCATTCCGAAACAGGAGAACATCTCATGTCTAAGGCTCCGAAAGATCCGGAGGAAATATTTCCAGGCATCATTGACAATTACACGCAGCTTTTCGGCGATGATCTGATTTCCTTCATACTTTACGGGAGTGCGGCAAGCGGCGACTACATTCCTGGCAAATCAGACATCAATTTCATGATTGTGCTTACTGAAGAGGGAATCGATTCCCTTGACCAGGCATTTGACCTCATTGCCAGGTGGAAAAAGCGCAATGTGACCACACCCCTGTTTCTGACCGAGGCGTATGTCAGGACATCATTGGATGTTTTTCCGATCGAGTATCTCAATTTCCGGAACAGTTATGAACTTGTTTATGGCAAGGATATCCTGAAGGATCTGTCTTTTGACCGGGGGTTCTTGAGAATGCAATGTGAAAGGGAGGTAAAGGGCAAGTTGCTACTTTTGAGGGAGGCATTCTTAGAGAGCCAGGGCAAGGGAAAGTGCCTCCAGCAACTCATAGCCCAGTCTCTTGGTGCATTTGTCGCCATCTTCAACGGGCTCCTTCATCTGAAAGGAGAAGAGCTTCCCCGCCACAAACGCGATGTCATCAAAAACGTTTGCCAGGCCTTCCAGATGGACACCGGTCTTTTTGAAAAGCTCCTTGACGTTAAAGAAAAAAGGGTCAAGCTAAGCGGCCCTGAGATCAACAGACTATTTAAAGCCTACCTAAAGGAGGTCCAAAAACTCTGGAAAGTCGTGGACGGGCTGAACAAGGAGGTTCAATGACACAAGGACAGAAAACCACGCTCATCGTCATAGGGATTGTTCTGCTGGTTATCTTGATCCCTTTTGGGTATCTGAAGGGGACCTACAACAGCCTCGTCACTATGGACGAGGGCGTAAAGGGGGCCTGGGCACAGGTGGAAAATCAACTCCAGCGCCGCTACGACCTGATCCCCAATTACGTGGAAACCGTAAAGGGATATGCCAAGCACGAAAAGGAGGTTTTACTGAAGGTGACCGAGGCACGTTCGAAGGTGGCCGGGGCCGGCGCCATCAGCCAGAAGATTGCAGCCAATAACGAACTCTCTTCGGCCCTGGCCCGACTGTTAGTGGTAGTGGAGCGGTATCCTGATCTGAAGGCCAATGCCAATTTTATCCGTCTTCAGGACGAACTGGCAGGGACAGAAAACAGGATTTCAGTGGAACGGCGGCGTTTCAACGAGGCGGTAAAGGCTTACAATACAAAGATTCGTAGTTTTCCGACCAGCTTGATAGCAGGGATGTTCGGATTTGAAAAAGCCACTTTCTTTGAAGTACCAAAGGAAAAACAAGAGGTCCCGAAAGTGAAATTCTAAATGCAATTCATTGCTGATCTTCATATCCATTCGTACCTTTCACGGGCAACGGCGAAAAACCTTAATCTGGAGCACCAGAACCTCTGGGCCCAGCTAAAAGGAATTACCGTTGTTGGCACCGGAGATTTTACCCACCCCCAGTGGTTTTCAGAGTTGTCCCAGAAGCTTCAACCGGCAGAAAACGGCCTCTTTGAATTAAAGCCGGAGTTTGCAGCCCAAACAGCCCACATGGTTCCACCCAGTTGCACAGGGCCTGTACGTTTCATGCTCAGTGTCGAGATCAGTAGCATCTATAAGAAGGATGGAAAGATCCGCAAGGTTCACAATGTGGTTTTTATGCCCGAGTTTGAGCTGGCAGAAAAATTCAACCAAAGACTTGGCCGGATTGGCAATATCAGCTCGGACGGGAGGCCGATCCTCGGGCTCGATTCCAGGTCACTCCTCGAAATCGTGCTTGACATCTCGGAAGATGCCTTCCTGGTCCCGGCCCATATCTGGACTCCCTGGTTTTCGGTACTTGGTTCCAGGTCCGGTTTTGACTCACTTGAGGAATGCTTTGACGACCTGACGACCTACATCTTTGCTGTGGAAACCGGTCTTTCCTCAGACCCTGCCATGAA
This sequence comes from Desulfobacterales bacterium, assembly GCA_030629475.1. GTDB lineage: Bacteria > Desulfobacterota > Desulfobacteria > Desulfobacterales. The sequence goes on from DAOVOU010000010.1 coordinate 6,761, forward strand.
CTGGCGGGTCTCATTCCTCGATGGGCTCACTCTGGTCTCCAATTCCGATGCCCATTCTCCGGCCAATTTGGGAAGGGAAGCAAACCTTTTTGACACAGACCTTTCCTACTTTGCAATTAGAGACGCACTGAAATCCGGTGATCCAAAGCGTTTTCTGGGGACCCTTGAGTACTTTGCCGAGGAGGGAAAGTATCATTTTGACGGCCACCGGAAATGCGGGGCGAGACTCTCCCCAGTTGAAACCATGAAGAATAAAGGGCTTTGCCCTGTTTGCGGCAGACCGGTCACCATTGGGGTCATGTACCGAGTAGAAGAACTGGCTGACCGCAAAACCGGGGCAAAACCGGAAGGGACACACCCGTACACAAGCCTTCTTCCCTTGACAGACATATTATCGGAGGTTCTTCAGGTAGGACCAAAGAGCAAGAAGGTAGCCGGCGCCTACCGGACACTTCTTGAAAGGCACGGCTCGGAATTTGAGATCCTCAGAAAGACGTCCCTGGATGCCCTTGAGCGACACGGACCACCCCTGCTCGCCGAAGCGATCAGCAGAATGCGAAACAACCAGGTCCGTATCGCCCCGGGATACGACGGCGAGTTTGGCACGATCTCGCTTTTCGACAACCAGGAACGTACCCAACTCCTCGGGCAAAATAGCCTCTTTACGGTTTTGCCCTCCCGCCGTTCGCTTTCAACCAAAAGGGATTTCATTCCGCATTTCTCTCCTCCCAAGCCCTCCCCTCCCATAGGAAAAGTAGAGGAAGCAGTGATATCACCTGTCCCGCAGGTCGTTGAGCAAGTGGACCTTCTGCAGAATCTGAACGAAGCCCAGCAAGAGGCAGTGCAACACAAAGGTGGTCCCCTTTTGATTGTGGCAGGGCCTGGAACCGGAAAGACGCGCACTCTGACCTACCGCATCGCCTATTTGCTCCTGAAGGGGACTGCCCGGCCTGAGCAGGTGCTTGCCGTCACCTTCACAAACAAGGCCGCCCAGGAGATGGCCGAGCGGTTAAGGAGGCTTGTTGACGACTCAAATGCGTGGAAGATGCTTACCATTAAGACCTTTCACGCCTTGTGTCTTGATATCATAACCCGTGAGGCAGATGCGCTCGGAATAAGTGGTCCCGTGTCCATACTAAATGAAGCGGATCGCAGGCACATGGTCAAGCTCGCCATCCAGGAGGCGGAAAGTGCTTCTTTTCCTTCGGAGTCCGATCCGGATCATATTCTGGGCCTAACTTCCTTGGCCAAACAGCGCATGCTTTCACCAGAGGATGACCTGGCGGGTAGACTTGATACGCCTTTACCGGACCAGTTTTCAAACATATACGCGTCATATCAAGAACTCCTTTCCAAGAACCATCTCCTTGATTTTGACGACCTTGTTTTTAGGACAGTCAGGCTCTTTGAAGGCAATGAGGCCATCAGTAGAAAATATCAGAGCAGGTTTTCTTTCATATCTGTGGACGAATATCAGGACATCAATTATGCCCAGTATCGTCTTATCCGCCTCCTCGCACCAGGGGGCCATGACATCTGTGTCATCGGTGACCCGGATCAGGCGATATACGGATTCAGGGGGGCGGACGTTCAATATTTTCACAGGTTTTGCGAGGATTATCCGGCCGCGAAAAGGATTCTGCTCAAGCAGAACTATCGCTCCACGGAAACAATTCTACGGGCCTCCGGACAGCTCATCGGTGTGGATGATACCAGGCGCGCACAAAAAGGTATCTGGTCGGGCATCCATGGTGCTAAAACCCTGACTGTCAATGAACTTCCCACGGAAAGGGCAGAGGCCGAATACATAGTCAAAACCATTGAGCAGGAGGTTGGCGGCATCAGCCACTTTTCCGTAGATAGTGGGCGGATTGACCGGTTTCAAGAGAAAAAGGAACGGGGTTTTTCGGATTTTGCTGTGCTTTACCGGCTCAAGGAACAGGGAAAGGCCCTTGAGGAGGCCTTTGCACGATCTGGCATTCCGTTTCAGATGGTTGGAAATGAAAAGCTTCAAAACCGGAAGGGAATCATGGAGCTTATTTCCTACTTGAAGGCGGGGTGGTCCCTTGCGTGCGATTTTGATGTGGAAAGGATACTCAATTTTCCTTCAAGGGGAATCGGCCACGCTACTGTTCATGCATTAAAGCAATGGTCTGAGATAAGAGGGGGTTCTCTTATGACCGCTCTCGAACGCTCAGACGAGATCTCCGGACTCAAACCAGGCCCGAGAAGCAAACTCAGGATATTTTCAAAGCATTTGAATCAACTCAACGAGATTCTCAATGGCATGAGCGTGTATGAGCAAATTCACCATATTCTGAATCAATTCAGCATCATGGATGCCATGTCCGGTAACAAGGCCTTTGAACAGGACCTGACGGCCTTTTTGGATTTGGCCAGATCCTTTGAGGGCCGGGGCGTGGATTTTCTGGCTCACCTCGCCCTTGAGAAGGCCCAGGACCGCTACGACCCTGCTGCAGAAAAGGTCTCCCTGATGACGATGCATGCCGCCAAAGGGCTGGAGTTTCCCGTGGTCTTCATCGCTGGTTGTGAAGACGGCCTCATTCCTTACCAGAGAAAAAAAGGTGAACAGGGAGATCTCCTCGAAGAGAGAAGGTTATTCTATGTGGCTCTGACCCGGGCGCAGGAAAAGATCTATCTGACCCACGCCAAAAGGAGGCTATGGTTTGGGAAGAGAACCTTGCAGCATATCTCTTCTTTTCTTGAGGCCGTTCAAGAAGATCTAAAAGAACACAAGAAACCTTTTTCAGCAAGACCAGCGCGCAAGAAAGAGGATTCACAACTGAGCCTTTTTGAGTTATAAAATCACTTCGCCCTGCCCGCCATTGCCAGGCACGCTAGCGTGTAAGCTGCATGCCGTACGGGGCGTTGGCAGGCGGGGATTTTATACAACGCGGCTACGCCGCTCAACAAAAGGAAATTCCTATCGAGTTATGAAATAGCGTTGCGGGTTAAACCACCGAGTTGCAAGTAAGCAGTAAGCAGTAGGCAGTAGGCAGTGACTATTGATCAGTAACTTTGGATTTCGGCAATGCTCTCAAGCCGACAGGCGCAATGCGGAATTGGGATTTTCAACTTTAGCTCACCCTGGCCCAGACCTGGTTTATAGTCATAATAGGCTGATCCGAGCACGTAGCGCCAGGGCGGGCTTTAGGCACTTTAGTACACTTTAGCTCACTCTCAGTGACCAATGACCATGCTATGCAGGAAAAACTAATTGACAAGATAAAGCTTAAAAACGACCTGACCCTGGAATTTTATGACCGCTCAAGACCGGTGGCCGCAGATCGGTGGCTGGTCTCTTTTATTGCCCGTATCGACGTCGAGGTGAAGCCAGAATACTTTCAAGGCGAAGGCACACCAGACATCTCCTTTCATGACATACGGACGGCAGTGGGCGACAAGGTCACCTACCGCCACGAAAAGACGCGCAACTTCATTGCCGAAACTGAAAAGGACCAAGTCTTCAATGGGCTAAAGGAGCGCTTCCTGGCGGCAAGCCTTGCCTATCTTTCGAACCCTGACTTCCCTCGTAAACTGATCCTGATGCAATATCAAAAGGCCCGGGGGCAAATAATAAACTGGAAGCCCCAATAGCTCCGCCTCCTTTCTCCTTCTGGCCCTTTGCCAACTGCCTGCCCCGTTAAATGCGAAGCTATTTATCTGGGGCGAACTCTGCGGTCTCTGCGGTGAACAGTTACGAAATCTATTGGTCGGACAGACTCTCACCAAAGACTCTACAATGCTCGATTCTGGTAAGCCTGGTTTGAATCACTCGGTGCATCAATTCATCATCCCCTTCCACAAGCACAGGGATATAGTTCTTGGTTAAGCCCTTCAGATATCCTGTGGCCCTGTCCCGCTGTCCTTCAATTAAGACTTCAAATGTTGAACCAATGAACTTTTCGTAAAACTTTCTGCGCTTGGCCTCTCCGATGGAGCGCACATGTTGGCACCTCTTTTTGATTGCTTCCGGCAGCACCGGATCTCGAAAGGCCGCAGCAGCGGTTTGCCTCTGCATGGAAAAGGGGAAGACATGAAGATAGGCAATTGGGAGTCGCTCAATCAGGCGACACGTGTTTTCAAAGGCCCTTTCAGTCTCTCCCGGAAATCCTACTAGTACATCAACACCTATGGACACATCAGGCATCAGATTGATGATGTGGTGAACCAGGTCTCTATAAAATTGTGAGGTATAGGGCCGATTCATGGACCTGAGCACCTTGTCGTCTCCGCTTTGCAGCGGTATATGGAGATGTGGACAAATACGCCTGGAGCTTGCCAGTTGCCCAATGAGCTCTTCTGACAATTCGGTAGGTTCGATGGAACTCAGGCGCAATCGTTTCACCCCTTGGTCGGTGTCGATCAACTGCATTAGCCTGCTAAACGAGGTGGCTGGAGTGAGATCTTGACCGTACCGGCCGATATTGATTCCGCAAAGGACGGCCTCTGCGTATCCGCGCTCTTTCAGGCTCCTTGTTCTTTCCATAACAATTTTTGGTGTCAGGGACCGGCTCCGGCCGCGTGCATAGGGAATAATGCAGTAGGCACAAAAGGCGTCGCAGCCGTCCTGGATTTTTAGAAAGGGACGCGTTCGATTCCCAAACCTGGTGACAGGGAGGTCCTGAAACGGGCGGGGAGCTGAGAGATCTTCAATAAGGGTCATAGCAGGCCCATGGTCCTTTTGACGGCTGATCAGTTGTGGGATCTGGTCTTTGAAGGCGTTCCCTACGACACAATGCACGCCCGGCATGGAACTGAAAATCTCAGGCGCTATTTGAGCATAGCAGCCTGTGACCATCACAAAGGCTCCTGGATGGTTGCGGATGACTTTTCTTGTGGCTTGCCTGGATTGCATGGCTGCCTTTCCAGTGACCGTGCAGGTGTTGATAATACAAAGATCTGCCATAGCCCCTTTGTCTGTCAGGCGCCACCCCCGGTTTTGCAGTTGCTCGGAAATCGCTTCTGATTCATAGCGGTTTACCTTGCATCCCAGGGTGGTGATGGTGAAAGATTTCATCTCATAAACACCGTGAACCGTTGATAGCACGTTACTGCTCTATATTTGCCTAACGTTTGAGTTTCAGATAGGCGCCGAGCTATGCTGTAAGGTATGTCTTCTAACAACTGCCATACGGTGAAACAGATGAAGGGTGCCGCTAAGCTATAACCCATAAACCCTTTTTCTTTGTAGGCAAATACTGCAAAGACGATCCCACATGCCGCGATTGTAAGGAAACAAGAGGCAAAATAAAGCTTTCTAAGACGGGCCTTTGACTTACTATAGACTTTTACTTCAAAGGAACTATGGCATATCGGGCAGGTGAGATTTATTTTGTTGTATCCTTCCTTAGGAACAGTAAACGTTTCTCGCCATGTTTTATATTGAGTCGATGTAATCTTACCTCGACCTCGGCTTTCATAAATCACTTTTTCAATCTCACATCCCAATCTTATTGAAACAGTACTCGGCATTATTCTCCGCCTTCGCTTGGTCTCGTTCACCTGCCCGGCCTATTGGGGACACGCCTTTTGGTAAATCTCTCTCCCTTCAATAACTGCGGAAATAACGACGGCTGTCTGTAATTCAAGTAATCAGGACAATTCACCATTCGCTTGCAGGTTTCACATATAACCACTGCGACCCGATACTTGGATTTGGTTCGGTTGCATGTGATGTAATCCATAGTCTATCCTTCTTTTTGTCGCTCTTCCATCAATTCATCAAAAACCCGCCTTATAGATTTTTCAAACGCTTTACGATCCTTCACCTTTTCTCAAATGAGTTCAGCCTTCCGTAGCACTCTTGATACTACAATAACCAAAAAGTGACAAAAATACGAGGCTCTTGCCAACTTCTGCCGCACCAAGGTGTTTAGGTTTGGCTGAAACAGGCGGGAGTGTAACTTCCTTGCCTCGAGGATCGGGACGGTTATCGCTATGAGTTACGGTATATCCGGGACAAAGAGGGACGTGAAAAAAATATCTATTCGTAATCCTTTAGGAAAAGTCCAGCTATTTTTTTCCTGGCCATCAGGCAAGACGAAAAACAGCCACGCCCTTGACTCAGCACCTGTTGTTTGCCCTCGCTCTTGAACGGGGAGGGTTTGGCCTCCGGCCCATAGAGCCTACGCATCGGGGGGGTGGGGGTGGTGAAAATGGCCGGCGATCCACCCTCCGCCTAGAACCCGTTCGCCTTGATAGAAGACAGCGGCCTGCCCTGGCGTAATAGCGTACTGCGCTTTGGAAAAGCGAACCGTGGCCGTGTAGCGATCAACGGGCGTCAGGATGGACTCTGCTTCCCGGTGACGATAGCGGATACGGGTTTGGACTGATATGGGTTTGTCCGGAGGTTCAGTCTCGATCCAGTTGATGCAGGTGACCATACATTCTGTGGCTGCTAACTCGGATTTGAACCCGATGACAAGTCGGTTTTGCTCCTTATCAAGACGAATCACATAGTATGGGGCTGGCCCGGGTATGCTAATCCCTTTGCGCTGTCCTACGGTGTACGCATGTAGGCCCTGGTGTTGTCCTAAAGTCTCACCCCTGGTGTTTAGAATCGGGCCAGGCTCACGGGGAAATCCTGCCGATTTGGAAAGAAACTCTCTATAGCTTTGATGTCGCACAAAACACAATTCCTGGCTTTCGCGCGCAAGACACGATGTAAGTCCCCATGCCTTCGCCATTTTTTGTACCTGATTTTTGGTATAGCTTCCCAGCGGAAACATGGCCTGTCTTAACTGCTGTTGGGTCAGGAGAGCTAGGAAGTAGGACTGGTCTTTGGCCCGGTCCACACCCTTCAGGAGGGAAAAGTGCCCGTTTGCTTCCTGGCGTATTCTGGCATAGTGGCCTGTTGCCAGAGTTGAGACGCAAAGGGCTTTGGCTTTTTCCAGGACAAGGCCGAACTTGATACGCTGATTGCAGACCATACACGGGTTCGGAGTTTGTCCTGACCGGTAGGTATCGGCAAAGTAGCGAACAACCTCCCTTTCGAAGGCTTCGGAACAATCGATCACTTCAAGGGGAATCCCGATCTGCTCTGAAACGGTCTGGGCCCAAGAGCTGATACGGGACAATGGCCTGGATGGTGTTGCTTGGCCGGGGGTAAATTCATAACCCGTTCGGAAATGAAGTCCAATGACTCGGTAGTTTTTCTTCTTAAGAAAGGCAGCTGCGACAGCGGAATCAAGACCGCCGCTCAAGGCAACGGCTACGGTCTGCTTCATTTCAGGATTGTGTTTCCTGTGGTACGAATCTCCATGGCCCTGGGGGGGCAGGCTGGGACACAAAGTCCACATATGCTGCATTTCTCATGATTGAACACGACGGTCATCTCAGGCCGCTCGATGGATAAAGCACCTGTGGGACAGACTGCGGTGCAGGCTCCGCAGTGGGTGCACTTAGTCGTGTTGCGCTTGATGTCCTGGCCAACCGCGTGCACCTGCACCCCGCGCTCTTTCAGGTATTGAACCCCTTTGTTAAAGTCCTTTCTTCTCCCAGAGAGTTCCAGGACCATGACCCCTTCCTTGCGGGGCAGTATGGTGGCTTTAAGGATATTGAATGTGAGGTCAAAGTCACTGGCCAAGTAACAGACGATCGGTTTTTCCACTTCCGTTTTTGGAAACCGAAGCACGAGCATTCTAGAATACATATTCACACCTCTATAAAATCGCTTCGCGATTTTATTACTGATTCAGGGACTGCCTGTAAACATGGAACATGCGCTGCAAAGCGGTAAAATTCGTTAAGCAGGCAAGGATTACAAGTCCGACGAGAAGTTGCCCGGTAAGGAGTGCGAGGGTCAACACAATGAATCGTTCCAGACGGGTAAAGAGCCCAACGTTGCATGAGATGTTCAATCCTTCGGCCCTTGCGCGTGCGTAACTGACCATCAGTGAGCCCAGCAAGGTCAAAAAGGTGAGCAGTACCAGCATGTGCCTACCCTGGAGGCTGGACCAGTAAAGGATGCCAAAAAGAACAGCGGCCTCTGAATATCGGTCCATGAAAGAATCGAGAAAGGCCCCGAACCGTGTTTCAAGCCCTGCAATTCGCGCCAGCGCGCCATCCAGCGCGTCAAAGGGGCCGGAGAGAAGGAACAACCATCCCCCGTAAGAGATATGACCTGTTGCAACGGCAGCTCCGGCGGCGGATGCTATGAAGAAGCCGATCAAGGACAGGAGGTTGGGTTGTACGCCAAGTCTGGCCAACAGACTAGAAAGAGGGTCAAGTATGACGCCTGCCCAGCCTTTTACCCAGCTCGTGAGTGTCCAGTATTCACGGTTTATCCCTGAAGAGGTTTGATCTTCACCCTTGTTCTTTGACTCCTCCAAGCTTAATCCTTTCGCCTGCCTGCAAGAAGGGCTCGGTAATCCTGAATCCCTCACCATCAGAAAACTGCTATTCGCGGCTACACCGTCAACCTTTAACGAAATTTTCCCGTAGGCGTTCCCAGGTTCAGAGTTCACCGTCTTTTGATTGTCGATTTACGATTGTCGATTGTCGATTGTTTTTTCATTGTTCAATCTTCATTGTTCAATCTTCAATCTTCAATCTTCAATGTTAACCCTGAACCTCTGAACCCGTGAACGGTTACGCTCTATTCAATCGTCAATCGACAATCTTCAATCTTCAATCACTCGCCCTGCCATCATCTCCCTGGCATGATCCAGCGTCTTCGTGGTAATCTTCATCCCTCCCAGCATACGAGCCATCTCTTTTACACGGGCCTCTCCGTGCAAGGCCGTAATCGTGGTACTGGTACGGCCTCTGTGAATCTTTTTGGCAATCCTGAAATGATGCTTACCGGACTGAGCGATTTGGGGAAGGTGTGTGATGCAGATCACCTGATGAAAGCGTGCCAGGGTCTGAAGCTTCTGGCCCACGACTTCGGCTACACCACCGCCGATGCCTGCATCTACCTCATCGAAGATTAGGGTCTCCAC
>DAOVOU010000230.1 GCA_030629475.1 Desulfobacterales bacterium
CCGGCCTCTGGCGACGGCACCTGCCCGCCATTGCCAATGACGAGGGTGTATGCAACACATGAGCTGGCAGGCGATGGCAGGCGGGGGCGGAGGGAGATTCAAAGAAATGATCATGAGAGGACAGGTGATTCCCTATGAAATGAAAAGGTCCCGGCGCGTGATTGACTGGGAGTGGATGCGTTTTAAGGTTATAGCCGAATCCATTGAGATTCGAGTTTTGGGAACAGTGGCCGCAGGGGAGCCCATAGAGGCCAGGCGATTTTGGATTTTCGCCTGCAACCGGCCAATCCCAAAATGAAGCCGATCATTCTACACAGCTACGAGGTCAGGATTACGCGGCTAGATAAATCCCCCTGCCAGCTCGCTTGATTTCGCCAGCCTTAGACGCCTTGAACACGATATTCCTGATCTTCTTGTCTTCAAACCCGGTCTTTTTGACCAATGTAGGAATATCAACGCCTTCCTTCGACTTCTTGATAAGGTTGATGACCTGGTCAGTGGCAGTCAACGCAGCAGCTTTCTTCTTGGCAGGGGCTTTTTTCGCAGCAGCCTTTTTGGCGGGCTTGGCTTTGGGCTTGGCTTTGGGCTTGGCTTTCTGTTTCTTGGCAGCCTTTTCCTTCTCAAACTTTTCAACCGCCTTGATCAGTTTTCCCGTCTGCTTTGTGAGTAGCTTCAGGGCCTCGGCTGTGTGTTGTGCTGGGGATTTAAGTTTGATAGCAGTTTGAGCCCTTTCAAGCTCGGCAACCGCTGTTTTCGCAAGCTTGTCGGCCAGTTGCTTTGTCTTTTTCGTCAGAGTCTTGAACTCCTTGGTCACACCCTGCAGGTCCTCTTTGAACTTTTTCATTTACGCTTGCCTCCTTCTTGGTTTTTTTATTGTTTTGAGACAGGATTCACCCCGGTACGATGGTTCCCACCTACGGGGCAAGCAGGATTTCAAGGATTCTGTTTATTTCATCACTTTCCTGATGAAAGTGATGAAGCACAATCCGCCTACGGCGGAAGTCCACCTGCTTGGCTTTGGTTATTGAGAGGGTAGTTTCGTTCCTCAGGGCCTGTATAAGTTCCGCCTTGTTCATGAATTCTCCCCTTGATCGCCTTCACTGGCCGCACAGTCTTTTATCCGACAGGATTGACCCCGGAGGAATATGCTTCGCATTCCACAGGGCAGGCACGATTGTTTGGATTCTTTTGTTGCTTTCTCACCTTCCAGCCTCCGGCCCTAGGGCCTACGCCCCAGAGGGATGAAGGCGAGAAAACGCAATCCGCGTGCTTGCCCCGTTAAACCGGGGATTGTTTAACCGGGGTAGAATGCACTTGTGTTCTCCATTCCACCGGGGTGTGAGATTAGTCTGTGCCTGCCCCGTTAAATGCGCAGCCTATTCAACTGGGGTCTGTCGGTGTGTGGTTGCCTCGCCATAGCTTTCAGCGAAGGCGGGTCTGTGGCTATATAGAATCCTTTAGGGCCTTTCCAGGCTTGAACTTCACAGCATTGCGCGCCTTGATCTTTATTTCTTCGCCTGTGGTAGGATTCCGGCCTTTTCTGGCCTTACGACGGACCTTTGAAAAGGTGCCGAAACCAACCAGCGTGATCTTACCGTCCTTCTTCTTGAGCGCTGTCTTGACACTGTCAACAAACGAGTCCAGGGCCTTGTTGGCCGCAGCCTTTGAGATCCCCGCATCCTGTGCCATCTTTTCAATCAAGTCTGCCTTTGTCATAACACTTTCCTCCTTTGGTATGGGTGAATAAGGGCCCTCATCGGAGCCTGTGGGTTCATAGAACATAACCTTTTGAAAGGTCAAGCAAAAATGTTCAGTTTTATTGCCAAACTTTGTAATTTAACGATGATTGGGCCGGCGAAAGAGTTTCTTACAAAAACCGCAACTGTGACGGTCTCACAATCGGTTTTGACAATTGCTGCAAGGACGAGGAATACTGGTTCGGACTTGGGCAATGCAAGGAAGAGGAAAGACAGCTTGCTACATCAAAAGCCGAAGGCTTATGCCACTATATTGGTGGATATTGTTCGGAGGAAATTGATTTAGGATTTACCGAAATTTGCGTCGAGCATAAGAAAACGTATTGCTGTTTCAACTCCAAGCTTTCCAGGATCGTTCATGAACAGGGAAGGCCACAGTTGCAGGGCGACATCAGCAGTTGGGGCGACCCTGAGAGCCCCAATTGCCGGGGGTTTACCCCGGAGGAATTTCAGATGCTTGATTTTTCGAGAATAGACCTGTCTGAATGGTACGGTGATATTGAAGTTAAAGCGCAAGATCAGATAGAGAACGAAGTGCTTTTCACCCCCTCCACCCAAAAAAGCCACGAAGCGTGACTTGGTTCAAAGTCAACAGACCCCCGTCGTCTGGTTTGTTTGCAAAATAAATTTACTTAGGCAACCTACGGCTTCCCAATTCCCTAACTTCCTTAACATACATCTAAAATTGTTGCCAAGGGGAAAAAGGAAATCAATGCAAAACTTGATGTTTCTATTTATTTTTGATCTGCAATTACATTAAGGAAATGCTTTTGTCAAGGACTAAGTTTCTGTTGCATTTTTTGGTTGACACTGCAAAAGATACTTGTTATTGCATACCTATTTCAATTGCGGTAAGTTTTATGCCGGCTATGCTGGCAGCATGCTAACAATTTAGTACATCATTCTCCTCAGTGTTCCGAGATTTGAATGTGAGAGAATATCCAAGGACAAGGAGGCATGATGAAACAAACAGCCATCGTTCATAACTTGTTTGACGACAAAAAGGATCAGGAGGCTGATGTGGTCACGACGCCCGCCATGCCGCTGGCTATGGCGTGCGCGGGGGAAAGAGCGCGTATCGTTTCTCTGGCAGGCGGGAGGGGGATGCACCAACGCTTGGCCAGCATGGGCTTGAGCGTCGGATCAGAAATTGAGGTAATCAGAAAGGGGGTCCCAGGACCTTTTTTAGTAGCATCCGGTGACACGCGTCTGGCTATCGGGGCCGGGATCGCTCATAAGATCATGGTGTCACCGATATAAGTGTGTTTGTTGTGTTTAAGGAGGGAGAGGAAGACAGAATGACCCTGGATCAAATGAAGCCAGGCAATGAATGCCGGGTTGTAACGGTGAATATGGAAGGCGTTGCTGGGCAACGCTTGCTCGATATGGGGTTTATACCTGGCACTGCCATCAGTGTCATACGTAATGCGCCCCTGATGGATCCGATTGACATCAGGGTGAAAGGATACATGCTGGCACTGCGCCGCTCAGAGGCTAAGAGCGTGGAGGTAACCCCTTTATGACGGGATCACCAGGTGACATAATTGTTGCCCTGGCAGGCCAGCCAAACTCAGGAAAATCCACTATTTTCAACGCCCTTACGGGTGCCCGCCAACACGTGGCCAACTATCCCGGTATTACAGTAGAAAAAAAGATGGGGACCTACCGTTTTGACGGACGGAAAACGGTCGTCGTTGATCTGCCAGGCACTTACAGCCTTACTTCTTACACCCGGGAAGAGCGTGTTTCAAGGGATTTTCTCCTCCATGAGAAGCCTGCCGCTGTTGTTGACGTTGTGGATGCCTCCAACTTAGAGCGAAACCTCTATTTAGTCTTTCAGTTAGCCGAAATGGGTATTCCCATGGCCCTTGCCCTGAACATGATGGATGTAGCAGGGCAACGAGGGCTAAGAATCGATACAGAGCAGCTTAGCCAGCAGGTGGGCATGCCCGTGGTCCCTACCATTGGAAACAGGGGAAAGGGAATAAAAGACCTGCGTGAAGCTATAGACCGGATCTCAAAAGATGGGGACGCGCCTCAACCCCTATTGCGCCTTGACTATGGGACAGCACTTGAGCCTGTATTGGGTCGGCTGGAAAAAAGCCTTTCAGAAGATGTGACCTTGGCTACGCATTATCCCTTGCGATGGCTTGCTCTGAAATTGATGGAAAACGACAGCGAGGCCCAGAGGCTGGTTCGTGAACATGCCACAAATAGGGAAGATATCCTGAGCAGTGTTGGTAGGGAGCGGGAACTGTTTCAATCTGAACACGGGCAGGCCGTTGAACAGGCCATTGCAATCAGGCGTTATCAGATTGCAGGAGAGATCGTAGAACGCTGTGTCAAACGGGAAAAAGAGGAACAGAGGACCCTGACCGACAGGATTGATCAGGTTGTTTGTCACAGGGTCACTGGCCCCATCTTCTTGGGAGGGGTCCTCTTTTTGCTCTACTACCTTACCATGAAGATCGGAGGCGAACACATTGCTCCATGGGCCTGGAAATACTGGGCCATGCTCAGGGATGTTATTGCCAGCGTTCTTCCTGCAGAGGGACTTATTCGCTCCCTCCTCTTGAGCGGCATTGTTGATGGCGTTTTTGCCATCATGAATTACCTGCCCATCTTCCTCATACTCTTTCTATTAATAGCCATCCTCGAAGATAGCGGCTATATGGCCAGGGTGGCCTTTATCATGGATCGTGCTTTAAGGGCGTTTGGTCTGCACGTGCAATCCACCCTCCCGATGATTCTTGGTGGTGTTGTGGTGGGGGGATGCGCCATACCAGGGGTTATGGCCA
>DAOVOU010000001.1 GCA_030629475.1 Desulfobacterales bacterium
ACTTCCTAAAACCCAAATACTATCTGGAACACCATTAGCTATTTTATTTGAACTTGAAACTTGATATTTACTAAGTTTGACTTTTTTGTTTGATTCATTATACTTTTTATGCTTTTTACAATTCCCATGTTTGCATTTGCACCTTCCCATTTATTTGTTTATTATTAATATTTTTTTACATTCAATTGGAAAATCTGTAATAAATGCATCTATCCCTAAATCGAAAAGTTGTTTAACTTCTTTAATTTGTCTAGTTTTATCTTCTCCATAAACCCAAACTTTTGTATTGTATAATTCTATTGATAATTTTTCATTTTGAATACGTTTCAAATCTATAGCATTTCTACCAACTACGACAACTGAAATATAAGGATATATTTCTAATGTTTGACTTAAATTCATAGTCAATCCTGAGAAAACCCAACCTACTTCCATTTCTGGAAAATCTTGATGAAAGATTTCAATTTCAGGATGTTGAAAACTAGTAACTATAAAATCTGAAATTGAATATTCAGGAGCGTATGACGGGTATCGGATCAACATCATCGACACGCCCGGCCATGCCGATTTCGGCGGTCAGGTCGAGCGGGTTCTGAATATGGCCGATGCTGCGTTGCTCCTCGTTGACGCTCAGGAAGGCCCAATGCCCCAGACGTACTTTGTGCTCAAGAAAGCCCTTGCCATCAAGCTACCAATCATCGTGGTGATCAACAAGATCGACAAACCCAACCCCCGCCCGGACTGGGTCGTGGATCACGTATTTGACCTCTTTGTGAAACTGGACGCCCCTGATGACATCCTCGATTTCCCGGTCATCTATGCCTCCGCAAAGCACGGTTACGCCGTAACGGATACAGGCGAACAGGGCTCGTCCATGGCGCCCCTTATGGAAACCATCATTTCTCACGTGCCGCCTCCGTCGGGCGATTCAACAGGCCCCCTGCAGCTGCAAGTAAGCTCCATCGACTATTCATCCTTTCTGGGTCGCCTCGGCATCGGCAAAATCACTTCAGGCTCTCTCAATGTTGGCCAGGCTGTTGTTGTAGCCGACCAGACAGGGGCGCTTGTCCCTGCCGCCATTTCCAAGGTGTATCGATTCGAGGGCAACCGCAAAGTAGCCGCAGCCCATGCCGGCGTGGGCGAGATCGTTGTCGTTGCCGGGATGGACTCCGTCGCAATCGGCGACACCTATACGGTCCCGGATAACCCATGCCCGTGCCCGCCGGTTCCCATTGATCCGCCAACGATTTCGGTGAACATCCTTCCCAATGATTCGCCCTTTGCGGGCAAGGAAGGAACCTTCGTGACATCTCGCCATCTTGCCGAGCGTTTGCATCGGGAAACCCTGGCGGATGTCGCGTTGGTCGTAGAAGAGTTGGCCGAAGACGTGGGTTTCAAGGTCTCGGGCCGCGGGGAACTGCATATAGCCATCTTGATTGAAAAAATGCGAAGAGAGGGTTACGAATTTCAGGTCTCTCGCCCCCAGGTTGTGATGAAACAGCAAGGTAACGACACCCTGGAGCCCTATGAGGAGCTGACCATTGATGTCGATGAGGAGTACATGGGCGCGGCAATGGAAGGGCTCGGCCTGCGCAAGGGCAGGCTCATTGATATGCAACAAGGAAACGGCAAGGCGCACCTCAAGTACAAAATACCTACCCGGGGCCTTATCGGCTACCGGTCTGAGTTCATGTCCAGCACCAAGGGCATGGGCGTTATGAACTATGTTTTCCTGGGATACGGCCCCCACGCCGGCGAAATCCGCCATCGAAGAAATGGCGTCCTGATTTCCAAGTCCATCTGCATGACCGTGGCCTATGCCCTGTTCAACCTGCAGGCCAGAGGCAAGCTCTTTCACGGGCCTGGCGTTGAGGTCTATGAAGGACAGATCATCGGTGAGCACAGCAGAGACACCGACCTGGTGGTGAACCCCGCCAAAGGAAAAAAGCTGACCAACATGCGGGCAGCAGGCTCCGATGAAAACGTTATTCTCACGCCACCGTCGATCATGAGTCTGGAGGAATGCATTTCCTACATCAACCACGATGAGCTGGTCGAGGTCACCCCCAAAAACATACGGCTCAGAAAATGCCAACGGGGGCAAACCTGCACGCCCGCAGCCCTTCAAAATGCTGCATGAACCGGGATGCCTAATCCGGTGTGCACATTAACTTTAGCTCACTTTTTGTTGAACAAGGCAATATTTATGAAAATCGGATTGATTGGTTTGCCGAATTCCGAAAAAACAACGATTTTTAATGCATTGACCAAAGCCGAGGCCCCGGTTACAGCTTATGCCAATTGCAAGGCGAAGCCGAATCTGGCGGTTGTCGATAAGGAAACTATCATGTCTTTTGAAAATTTGCAGTTAGCTTCGCCTATCCTGAAGGCCATTGGCGAATGTGGTTACACCGCTCCGACGTCAATCCAGGCCAAGTCTATCCCGAAGGTCCTGGCCGGGCAGGATCTGATAGCCTCTGCCCAAACCGGCACCGGCAAGACCGCAGCCTTCGTACTGCCCAGTCTCCAACACCTGAGCGCTCCTCGTCCGGGCCGAAAACGCGGTCCGCGAGCGCTCGTGTTGACGCCTACCCGCGAGTTAGCTGAGCAGATCACGCAGTCAGCTCGCGTCTATGGCAAATACCTGCGTGTTAAAAGCACTACCATTGTCGGTGGCATGCCGTACCCCGAGCAGCTCAGGGAATTGTCGAAGTCACCCGATCTGGTCATCGCAACACCGGGGCGCCTACTTGATCACCTGGAGCACGGACGCATCAATCTCTCAGGTCTGGAACTATTGGTGCTGGATGAGGCCGACCGTATGCTCGATATGGGATTTATCGAGGATGTGGAGAAAATTGTGCACAGTGCGCCGTCTGGACGCCAGACGCTCTTGTTTGCGGCGACAATGAACAACACCATAGTCAAACTGGCGCGGCGTATCCTGAAGCATCCGGAGCGCGTTGAAATTGCAGGCACAAAAACTACCCTGGAACGTATCGAACAGCGCCTGCACGTGGCCGATAACCTTAAGCATAAGCACCGCATGCTGCAACACCTCATCGCTGACTCCGGCGTGACTAAGGCGATTATCTTCTCAGCTACGAAAAAGGACGCTGATAACCTGGCCCACGAACTTTACGCCCAGGGCCATGCCGCAGCAGCACTGCACGGCGATATGAAGCAGAGCGCTAGAAATCGCACTATGAGCAACATGCGGCGGGGGAAGATCAGGCTGTTGGTTGCAACGGATGTTGCCGCACGCGGTATTGACGTCGCCGGCATCAGCCACATCATTAATTTTGATCTGCCTAAGTGTGCTGAAGATTACGTCCACCGCATAGGCCGCACCGGTAGGGCCGGCGCCTCAGGTATCGCCATCTCTTTTGCGTCGTCTAAAGAACTCAATGAGCTTTCCCGGATTGAACGCTATATAGGCGAGACTCTGCCCGAGCACGTAGTCCCTGGGCTTGAACCCACGCGTTCGCTGCGGCCCATGACGGCGAAAAAGAAAGGGGGATGGCAGCAGCATACTGTAACTGCACGGTATTCCAGAGGCAAGAACTGGGGATCGACAAACAAGGAAAAGAACGTAATCGTAGAATACCGCAACAGTAAGGCAAGCCGGCAGGCGAGGAGGACCAGCTGAGCTGCTGCCTGTTTTGCCTTGTAGAGTTCGGGTGCCGACTTCTGAAACCAGGGAGGCTTCTGCAAAGCATTATGCGCTCCGAACTCCCTCAGGGCTTTGACCCACAGGCCGGTCAGGTTTTGGCCCTCCGGAATCCTCGGGGCGGCCAGTTCCCGGCCAAGGTGAAGCATGCGGACGAGGAAAAGATCACTGTGGATCTAAATCACCCCCTGGCAGGTAAGGCGCTGACCTTTGAAGTAGAAGTCCTTGAGATCAATGATGCGCCCAGTCCGTCCTCCTGTACGCCATCGGCCTGTAGCAGCTGCGGTTCTATCTGTTCGTGATCGCGTAAAAGAGCAAGACCTGAAACACAAAGCCGGCTGATGAAAGCCGGCTTTACTTTTTCTGTTATGTGGGGACGTCCCCACTCTCGCTTGCTCTCCCTGTGAATTTGAACGCCAACTTATAGTAGTTCTCATGTTTGGTCATTTCGAATTCGAGCAAATGTCAATATTTCAGCGCGTCCCCTATTTCCCCCTGGGAAAGTTACGTTTTAAAGGGATGTCCCCCACGAGCGTCCCCCATCGTTCCCACTTCGTTTTTGGTGTGCCAAGGAGGCTGCGGGAAAGATTATCGGTTCGGGAATCATAGGGCAAACCGGCAATATCAGGATAGAAGAGCGCAGAATTGAATCAGGAAAAGTGACTGTCTCGGTCGAGGAGAAACTGGCTCGGAAGTTCAAGGACCTGAAAAAGAAAACGATCCGGGTCGCAACGTTCCAGAGTGATGGTCTGGTTGTCGGGATTTCGTGTTAAGATCTGTGAAACCCACCGACTTCAGCTCGCCATTTATGGCCTCGCGCAGTACAACCCGTTTCGCCGGTGGGGCTGGTTTGGCTTGTGGGAGCGGCTTTCTATCCGCGATTGTGGCCGTCGAGGTTTGAAGATTGACTTATCACTTGTTAATTGATACCTAACAAAATTGAGGAATTGCGAATTGAGGAATTAAGGAATTGAAGGTATTCTATTGATTTTAATCCCTGAATCCCTAAATTCCTGAATCTGATATGCCGTATGGACACAAGATCGCACAGCCAAAACGCCACACTCGGGTGGTGGCGGCACAATGGAACACTCCCTTCATCCAGGGAGGAGACCCTCCAAGAGGCGATTTACGATATTCACCGGCCGGTCGCGATCGTGGCAAAGGACGGAAAGTATGCCCTTGCAGAGAGCGGCGTGGCACTTATGGGTGAAGGGGAAAACAATGCCGGTGGACTTCCCATTGCCGCGTATGTCCCGTCGTGCCCTCTCAAGAACCTGGGAGACGCCACTTTTTGTGCCAACTATGGTCTTGAATATCCGTATCTTGCCGGATCAATGGCCAATGGCATCTGCTCGGCCGAGATCGTGGAGGCCATGGGAAGGGGCGGGATGCTCGGTTTTTTTGGCGCGGCCGGCCTTCCGCTTCAGGCCATTGAGGCAGCTATTGACCGCATTGCCTCTTCTCTTGGCGACCGTCCTTTTGGGTTTAACCTGATTCACAGCCCCAATGATCCGGATCTGGAAGCCGCCGTGGCGGACCTTTACCTTCGCAGGAATATCCGGCTCGTCGAGGCATCTGCCTATCTCGATTTGACCTTGCCCGTGGTCCGCTACAGGGTACATGGCATCTACCAGGACCCTTCCGGGCGTATTATCACGCCCAATCGCATCATTGCCAAGGCCTCACGGGTCGAGGTGGCCTCCAAGTTCTTTGCCCCGCCGCCAGAGGAGTTCTTGACGACCCTGGTGGCATCAGGGGATATCACAGAAGAGCAGGCCGGGCTTGCCGGCAGAATCCCTATGGCCCAGGACCTTACTGCCGAGGCGGATTCTGGCGGACACACGGACAACCGGCCGGCCATCACCCTGCTGCCGACCCTGCTGGCGCTACGTGATCGGCTGCAGGCCGAATACGGTTACGAGGAGCCCCTGCGCGTGGGCGCGGCAGGCGGGATCGCCACGCCTGCTTCTGCCTCAGCCGCCTTTTCCATGGGAGCCGCCTATGTGCTTACCGGGACCATTAACCAGGGCGCGGTCGAAGCCGGGACCTCTGACATGGTGCGCGAGATGCTTGCCGAGACTAAGCAGGCAGATATCACCATGGCCCCGGCGGCCGACATGTTTGAGATGGGAGTAAGAGTCCAGGTCCTAAAACGTGGGACCATGTTTGCCATGCGGGCCGCAAGATTATACGATATCTATCATAGGTGTGAGAGCCTGGAAGCCATCCCCCCAGCCGAGCGGAACACACTGGAACGAAGCATCTTTCGAGCCCCCCTTGAAAGAATCTGGGAAGAGACCAGGACCTATTTCCAGGAACGGGATCCACGCCAGATCGCGCGGGCTGACAGCGATCCCAAGCATCGCATGGCCCTGGTTTTTCGTTGGTATCTTGGCCAGGCATCACGCTGGGCCACTCTTGGGGACGCTTCTCGCAAGATAGATTGCCAGGTGTGGTGCGGCCCTGCCATGGGGGCATTCAATGCATGGGTCAAGGGCTCTTTCCTGGAAGACCCAAAGAATCGTCGTGTCGTGACTATTGCCCTTAATATCCTTTACGGCACGGCAGTGATTGTGCGTCTCAATTCGTTGCGGTATCAAGGGGTCTCTTTGCCACCGGAATGGGTCGTACTGAAACCACTACGGTTGGAAAAAATCATGGACATCGTCAAATAGCTAGTGCCTGTTCGTGCTTTGTATTTCGAGTTTTTGACGCGTGTAAATCAAGATTGTTGGTTATTGAGTTCAATTGCCAGGTGTCAGTGTTCAGGTTTCAGCTCTTTAGGTTTCTCGATCCTGACACCCGAAACCTGACACCTTTTCCCCAAACCTAATACGCAGCAGATGGGCATGGATTTCCTCATTGCCAATAGACGTGATTTACACCCTTTTTGACCGAAAAACAGGGTTTTTGGTCAACCACTAACTAAGGATCATTTGTAATGAAAAAGAACAAGCAGACAACTGAAGGTGGGGGAAATCCCCAGATTCCAGTTGCCATCATCGGTATTGGATGCCTTTTTCCCAAGGCCGAGAATCTTGGGGCCTATTGGGCGAATATCAAGAACCGTGTGGATGGCATTACCGATATTCCCAAGACCCACTGGGATCCTGACGACTATTATGATCATGATCTGGGTGCAAAGGACCGTACCTGTGCCAGGCGTGGCGGTTTTCTTTCGCCTGTGGAGTTTAACCCACTTGAGTTCGGGATCTCGCCGCGGGACATAGAGGCGATTGATACCACGCAGCTTCTGGGGCTCTTGATAGCCAGGGAGGCCCTTGAAGATGCCGGGTACGGCAGGAAACGGCAATTTGACAGGTCACGCACCAGTGTGATCCTGGGGGTGACCGGAGCACTGGAACTCGTCATCTCGCTGGGCGCGCGATTGGGTCACCCTCTGTGGCGCCGTGCGCTAAAGGAAGCCGGGGTAGATGAGGCAACAACTGAGGACGTGGTTGAGCGGCTTGGCGACTCTTATGTAGGCTGGCAGGAGAACTCCTTTCCGGGCCTCCTTGGAAACGTGGTTGCCGGGCGCATTGCAAATCAGCTCGATCTGGGCGGGACCAACTGTGTGGTTGACGCCGCCTGTGCCAGTTCGCTAAGCGCGCTTCATCTTGCAAACCTCGAACTGGCGGCCGGCCGGTCTGACATGGTGGTAACAGGCGGGCTTGACACCTTCAACCACATCTTTATGTATACCTGTTTCAGCAAGACCTTTGCCCTTTCTCAAGCCGGAGATGCCAGGCCCTTTGACCAGGAGGCAGACGGCACCATCCTGGGTGAAGGGATCGGTCTTGTGGTGCTAAAGCGTCTTGAAGATGCCAGGAGGGATGGGGATAAGATCTATGCCGTTATCCGCGGCCTCGGCACCTCCAGTGACGGCAAGGACAACGCCATTTATACCCCGAGCAGGGAGGGACAGATCAGGGCCATGCAGCAAGCTTACCGCCTGGCCGGGGTGACTCCTGACACTATTGACCTGGTTGAAGCCCACGGGACAGGGACCAGGGTGGGGGATGAGATTGAGACAAAGGCCCTTGTGGACGTGTACCGATCCGGTCACAGGCAAGGGACCTGGTGTGCCCTGGGGTCGGTAAAATCACAGATCGGGCACGCCAAGGCAGCGGCAGGCGTGGCCGGACTGATCAAGGCCTCCATGGCCCTTTACCACAAAGTGCTGCCGCCCACCATAAAGGTTACCCGCCCGTTCAAAAGCGTGGCACCTGGAAACTCATCCTTTTACGTAAACATTGAAAAACGTCCCTGGATGCCGCGGACGGAGCATCCCCGCAGGGCCGTGGTGAGCTCTTTTGGTTTTGGCGGCAGTAACTTCCATTGTGCGCTCGAAGAGGATGAACGTGAAAAGCCGGGGATCGACTGGGACAACGATGTGCAGATCCTCGCATTCTCTGCCAATAGCAAGGATGATCTCCTATCAGCCCTTGAGAAATGGCCTCTTGATCTCACCTGGGAAGAGATTGTATCCAGGGCCGCTGTGACACGGGGCGATTTTAGTCCTGAGCACGGTTTTCGTCTGGTCCTGGTCATTGAAAAGGGCGGCACAGATCCGGCAAGCAGCATTCGCCAGGCCCTTTCCCGGCTTTCCGGGCAGGAGGAAGAAGCTTCGTGGCACACCCCTGATGGCGTCTATTTTGGCTCACAAGCAAATTCCGGAAAACTCTGTGTCCTTTTTCCCGGACAAGGTGCCCAGTACGTGGGCATGCTTCGAGACGTGGCCTGCCAGTTTCCCCAAATGCAGGATGCCCTCGCAGAGGCCGACACGGTTTTTTCGGAACACGGCAACGGAGATTCTGATTCACGGCTGAGTGACCATATCTATCCTCACCCGGAATTCAGCGATAACGAACGTCTCAAAAATGAAGATACCCTGCGGGATACGCGGGTGGCCCAGCCAGCGATCGGGGCGGTCAGTTTAGGGCTTTTCAGGATCCTGGAACACTTCGGTGTGGCTCCTGATGCGGTTGCCGGACACAGCTTCGGCGAACTCGTGGCCCTTTGTGTGTCTGGCCGTTACCAAACGACAACACTTCACAGCCTTTCTAATCTCCGCGGCCGGCTCATGGCCGGAAATGGCGGCCAACACGGCAGCATGCTTGCCGCACAGGCCCCGGCCGAGGATCTCGTGCATATCGTGCAAGCAAGTGGGCTTGGTCTTGTCATCGCCAACAAGAATGCCCCTGAACAAACCGTGGTTTCCGGGCCGACCCATGAGATCGACCAGGCGGCCGGACTTCTTGGCGAGAAGGGGATCCGGCACAAGCGGCTCAACGTGTCTGCCGCCTTTCACAGCCCCCTCGTGTCGCATGCGCTATCGCCGTTTAGCGAGGCCCTGGAAAACATCTATTTTTCAGCAGCCAGTATCCCGGTCTATGCCAATAGCACGGCCAGGGAGTATCCCCAGGATGAAGCACAGGCCCGGGAGGTGCTGGCCTCCCAGTTGGTGAGCCCTGTGGAGTTTGTGCAAGAAATTGAGAATATGTACGAGGCTGGGGTGCGGGCGTTTGTTGAAGTCGGGCCGGGCCGTACGCTGACCGGACTTGTCACGTCGATTCTAAAGGATCGAAGGCATACGGCACTGGCAACTGATGCCGCAAGGGGTAAACGATCAGGGATCATTGATCTGGCACGCCTTCTTGCCCATCTTGCCTCACTCGGTTTTGCGATTCAGTTGGATAAGTGGGAAGATGCCGCAAGAGAACCCACAGAGACCGATGAGAAGAAACCTGCCTTTACGGTCTCTATTTGTGGGGCGAACTACTTTAAACCAAAGCCGGCAAAGCCGGCCGTAAGGCCTGTTAGTAAACCTGTTAGTAAAATAGACAGATCTGTAAAAGAGATTCCGCATACCAGAGAGACCACGATACCGATGAATAGAGCTCATGTTTCTGAGCATGTTTCGTGTCGTTGCCAGGAGGATCAGGTGGATAGAGTGAGCAGCCCTTCCGAACCGGCACAGTTGCAGACGGACAGGCGCCCAATGCCAGAGGCGACACACGGGGTCGCAGCATCCCTGGCGGAGGCCTTGCGGCTTACCCAGAACAACATGGCCACGCTCGAGAGGTTTCAGGCCGAGACTGCAGAACTCCACCGTCAGTTTCTCGCGGGCCAGGAAAAGGCACAGAAAACCCTGCAATCGCTGATTGAACAACAGCAACAGCTCTTTCAAACGGCCTGGGGGGCCGGAGGGGCGATTCAAGCCGTGGAGACCGTACCAGAGCCTCCCCGCGATGGATTGGAACCGATTGCGGCATCAACACCCGACATGCCCGACATGCCCGACATGCCCGACAAGGCCGACATGCCCGACAAGGCCGCTCCGGCCGCAGAGGGTGATGAGGAGTATATTGAGAAGACGCTCCTTGAGGTGGTGGCAGAAAAGACCGGATACCCGGTGGAAATGCTTTCCTTAGAGATGGGGCTCGATTCTGACCTGGGTATTGACTCGATCAAGCGGGTGGAGATCCTCTCAGCCCTGGGCAAGAAGCTTCCTGATATGCCGTCAGTAGGGACCGAGCATTGGGGAAGCCTCCAGACGCTGGGACAAATTGCACAATTCCTGAGTGGCCAAAAGGATCTGGAAGAGAGCAAGGAGATTGAAGATGCCGCGGTTCAGACCTTGAGCCTGGAAGAAAGCGTATCCGAGAAGCCGGAGAGCCGAGAAGATACAGAAGATGCAATTGAAAGGCACGTACCCATGCCCGTAAGCCTCAATGACCACCCGGCTCGCAAGGGGATCACATTGCCCAGGGGGGGGCGCATCTGGGTGGCCGGGGACGGCTCTGCCCTGGCATCCGGGATCGTGGAAGAATTGAAACAGCGCGGTTATCGACCGGAATTGATTCATCTGGAAGCAGGAGGGCGGCTGGAGCCGCCTTCCCGGCTTGAGGGTTTGCTCATACTGTCGCAGGCGCCCAGGGTCGGGCATGATTTCCTGAAATCGGCATTTCATCTGCTGCAACAGGCCGGGCCTGTCTTGCGCCAGGCGGGGCGAAACCGCGGGGCTGTGCTTGCCACAGTGTCGCGTCTTGACGGGGCATTCGGACTCTACGGTCTTAATGGCAAGAGTGATCCCCTTTCCGGCGGGCTTGCCGGGCTCTCAAAGACAGCGAGACATGAGTGGCCTGAAGTCCATTGCAAGGCCATGGACATTGATGCGGATGATGACAATGTGGAACAAATCGCCAGGGCCATCGCAGATGAGATGTTCCTTACAGGCCCTGCAGAGGTTGGCATATCATCACGGGGCAGGATCAGCCTGGAGCTTTGCCCGGCGCCTATCAAGACCTGCCAGGTGACTACCGCGCTTCACCCTGGGGATGTGGTCGTCATCTCCGGGGGCGCCCGCGGGGTGACTGCCGAGGCTGCCGTGGCACTTGCCAGGGCATGGCAACCGGCTTTGGCGTTGTTGGGACGAAGCCCTCTCCCCCGTCCTGAGCCGGACTGGCTGGCCGGTCTTGTTGACGAGGTCTCCGTCAAGAAAGCCCTGCTTGAACACGCGGACAAGCCAATGGCCCCGAGAGAAATCGAGAGCGAGTACCACTCGATCATGGCCAACCGGGAAATCATCAAGAACCTTGAGCGTATCAATGCGGCTGGTTCGCGCCTGATTTACCGGTCAGTCGATGTCCGTGATCAGGAGGCCGTAGATGCGGTCATTAAGGAGATCCGGGCAGAACTCGGGCCGATCCGCGGGCTTATACACGGGGCAGGGACACTTGCCGATCGCCTGATTGAGGAAAAGACGCCTGAGCAGTTCGAGCTGGTCTACTCGACCAAGGTGAACGGGCTTATATCCCTCCTTTCCGCCCTTGAGTCAGAAGATCTCAAGTTTATGGGCCTCTTCTCATCGTCTACAGGCCGTTACGGCCGCACAGGTCAGGTCGACTATGCAGTGGCAAATGAGGTATTGAATAAGATGGCGCAAGAGCAGGCCCGTGAGCGGCCAGATTGTCGCGTGGTCGCCTTTAACTGGGGACCCTGGGACGGAGGGATGGTCACCCAGGCCTTAAAGAAGATGTTTCAGGACGAAGGTGTGGGACTGATCCCTCTTGAGGCAGGAGCCGAATACCTTGTCCGGGAACTCAGCTCCAACGGTGAACGGCCCGTGGAGGTGGTGGTTCTTGGAAAAGGCACTGCCATCCCGGCCGAGCAGACCGGGCATGGGTGCGAGGAAGGACCTTCAACATCCCCGTCGTACGCGGTGGCCCTGGAATATACGCTCTCGGTTGACGAGTATCCCTTCTTGAGGTCCCACGTGATTGATGGCCAGGCGGTCCTCCCAATGGCCGTCATCATCGAGTGGCTGGGCCACGGGGCCATGCACGGCAACCCGGGTTTGAAGTTTCATGGATTCAACGACCTTGAGATCCATTCCCGTTTGGCCCTTGACGGAAATGAGACCGTTCCCATTCGCATACGCGCAGGCAGGGCAAGAAGAGATGGGAGTGACTTGCTGGTCCCTGTGCAGTTGTGTTGCGTGGACGGCCCAGGAGAGATCGTTCATGCCCAGGCAGATATTGTGCTGACCACTCGTATGGAGGCGGGGACACCGCGCTTTGCCGAGCCTGCCCTCAAACCGTATCCTCAAAATGGCAAGATTTACTCAAACGGCTCCCTCTTTCACGGCGAGGATTTTCCCGGCATAGAGAATATCGAAGGGTATTGCGATCAGGGGATGGTAGCCTGGAGCCGGTCAGCGCCTTCTCCCTCAGAGTGGATAAAACAACCCCTCCGGCAAAACTGGCTGTCAGACCCCCTTGTGCTTGATTCAAGCTTCCAGATGATGATCCTCTGGAGCCTGCAGGCGCATGGCGTCCCGTCACTTCCGGTATCGGCAAGCAGGTACCGCCAGTTTCAAACCGGCTTTTCCAAAAACGGAGTTCGAATCGTGATCCGGATTGCGGAGCAAAGCACTGCCCGTGTCCAGGCCGATATCGAATTCCTGGACCGCAATGGTCTACTCATTGCCCGCATGGAAGGCTATACGAGCCTTGAAAACCCATCACTGGCTGAAACCTTCCGCCGGAACAGGTTGGATAGTGCCTGAACCAAGAGTCCGTTCAGGCATGATTAAAGATAATTCCTGCAACGCTCTTGTCTTGAGATTGTTGCAAGAATACCGTACAATCCAGCAGCACGATACCAAGAATCTGCGATCTTCCCTTAAATCGGTCATTCTTCCTATTTGGACCTCGACAGACCGGAAAGAGTACCCTGGTCAATTCCGCTTATTATCCTTGAAACTTACCGTCTCTTGCGCTATCGCCAAAGTGAGGCCTGTATCTATGTTCTGGCGCACTAACCAGGGCGCGGGAGTGGATTTGATCATTGAAAAATATGGAAAAACAATCGGTGCCTTTGAGATTAAATCTCAGAGTCATATTACCGGCGCCCATCTAACCGGTCTCCGATCTTTTCAAACTGAATATCCGGAAGTCCCCCTGCACGTCATAGCCATGGTTGAGAATCCTTATCGTATTGAAGATATATTGATTGTATCCTGGAAGATATATCTGGAAGAGTTGGTTGAAAATTCCTTTAGGGCTCGGCAAGAAATAACTTCGCAGAATTGGCGCTCAGATTTGGGTTAGATTTGGTCGATCCGATTAATGAGAATCGATCAAAGATGACTTGAAGCTGAGATGCGAAAATCGCTAAATTACTACAATGGAGAAAGCCTTGGAAACAACAACAGCGTCCCTGATCCTGGCAGCAGGAAGGGGTACCCGAATGAAAGACTTCGATGGCAGCAAAACCCTTCTTCCCCTGCATCCGGGAAAATCACATTACGAAGGTAGCAACCCTATCCTATTGGAAATTCTAAACAATCTGCCCTCCGGGCCAAAGGCTGTGGTTGTCAATCACAGAAAGGAAGATGTGATAGATGCCACACGGAGGTTTAACCTGACATACTGTGAACAACCAGTGTTGAACGGTACCGGCGGAGCATTGCTTGCGGCCCGTGAATTTGTGGAAGTCCAGGAATGCGATCACCTGATCATCACCATGGGAGATGTGCCCCTGGTCAAGAGTGCCACATACAGGGAACTTGCCGAAAACCTGAAAAACAACAGCCTGACACCTAAAGTGATCGGTTCCAGGTTCAGGGTTCAAGGTTCAAAGGTTATAGTCTACTGATATCCTTAACTTTATAACACAATGCTTAGATTAGCCTCTTTCACCCATTGGGTGAAACATAACATTCGTCCCTATTGACGCGTCATCCTTTTGCTAACAGCCAGTTAGGGCTCTTCAACCGGGAACCGTGAACGTTGAACCGCTCAACCCAGGTGACAGTGCTTGGATTCAGGCCTGAGGATAAGAAGCAGTACGGTGTACTGGAAGTAGAAGGTGATCAGGTAAAAAAAATCATCGAATGGAAATACTGGAAAACATTCTCAGAAGGAAAGCAGGAAGAACTTCAGATCTGCAATTCAGGGATTTATGCTGTAAGGAAAAATGATCTTATCCACTGCCTCTCTGTACTTGCATCAAGACCTCACATAGTGCACAAGGAAATTAACGGGAAACTGACCGAGGTGGAAGAATTTTTTATCACAGACATTGTGGAATATATGAATGACGATGATTTGCCTGTAGGATACGTGATTGGGGATGAAAATGAGGTCATGGGTGTTGACGACCTTTCTGCGATCATAAAGGCCCAGGAGCTTTTTATGAAGGCTACTCAGAAAAACAACTTGTAGCACAATTGGCAACGAATTTCCAGACTGCCTTGCTTAATCACACACATAAGAACTTAGGGGCTCCGCTTAGTTCCCCCTCCCCTCGCGGGAGAGGGTGAGGGGGAAAACGGCCGTCACCCTTGACCTCACGATGGTGTCCTTGCCTTAAGCTAATAGTTTGTGTTACCTAACCAAGACGCTTTCTTGCTGTTCCGAACGTTTTTGTTGTCATGTTGGGCTGACAGTAGATGCATGGATTTCGCAGGCTGGTTTAGGCACAATCACCAATGAAAAAGGAGCCGACCATAGCCATTGTTGGAATCGGCGGGATCTTTCCGGGGGCGCACACGCTGGAGGATTTCTGGGACAACGTCTCTGGCGGCATTGATGCTGCACGAGACGTACCTGAGGGCCGCTGGCTGCTTGACCCCAGGGATGTGCTGAAGAGCACGCCTGGCGCTGCCGACAAGGTCTATTCGATTCGCGCATGCTTTATCGAGGATTTCAAGCTCGATGTTGCCGGGTTGGGCCTCGATCCTGACTCGATAGCCCGCCTTGATCCCATGTGCCATCTTCTCCTCCATGCCGGCAGGGAGGCCTTTTCCGATGCTGTCACGCAGAATTTGGACAAGCGCCGGGTCGGGGTCATTATTGGAAACATCGCCTTGCCGACCGAGAAATCGACGGCCCTGGCCCTGGAGATCCTGGGGCCGACTTTTGAAGAAAAGATCCCCGGTCTCAACAATGTGATCTCCCCTGTCGCCACCGAACCGATCAACCGGTACGTAACCGGGCTCCCTGGCGGGCTCCTGGCTAGAGCCCTCGGCCTGGCAGGAGCGACTTTTACGATAGATGCCGCGTGTGCTTCTTCTCTTTATGCCCTGAAACTCGGCGCAGATGCCTTAAAGGCCGGCCGGGCCGATGCCATGCTCGTGGGAGGGCTTTCCCGCCCCGATTGCATGTACACGCAGATGGGGTTTTCACAGCTCAGGGCCTTATCCGCGCAGGGACGGTGCGCGCCCTTTGATGTGCATGGCGACGGCCTTGTGGTGGGTGAGGGCGCAGGCATCGTGGTCATCAAGCGGCTTGAAGATGCTCTTCGCGACGGGGATCATATTTACGGGACGATTCGCGGCACAGGGCTTTCTAATGACGTGCGGGGCAATCTGCTCGCCCCAGATTCAGAAGGGCAGTTGAGGGCCATGCGGCCTGCATACACCCAGGCGGGCTGGCGTCCCTGGGATGTCGATTTCATAGAGTGTCATGCCACTGGAACGCCCGTGGGGGACAGAGTGGAATTTGACAGCCTGCGCACACTTTGGGGTGATAATGATTCCAAAGGGCGCCAGTGTGTGCTCGGCGCGGTCAAATCGAATATAGGGCACCTCCTCACAGGGGCAGGCGCAGCAGGGCTCATCAAGGCGCTGCTGGCCATCAAGAACAAGACACTTCCGCCCACAGCCAATTTTGTCTCTCCCAATCCAGGCCTGAGAATGCCTGATTCGCCTTTTGAGGTCCTGTCGCAGAGCCGCCCATGGCAAGAGCGAGACAAGAAAGCGCCCCGCCGGGCAGCCGTAAGCGCCTTTGGATTCGGAGGGATCAATGCCCACGTCTTGATCGAGGAATGGCTTCCCGAGACCGGGAACGTGAGAGTGCAGGTACCTGTACAGGTACCAGGGGTTCGTGCTATCCCGATTGCCATTGTCGGCATGGAAGCCTCTTTCGGACCATGGACCGGCCTCAGGGCCTTTCAGGAGAGGGTGCTCGGGGGAGATGCGACTGCAAGGCCGGGAGTTGATCGTCAATGGTGGGGTGTGGCAGAAAGCAATTGGTTTCAAGCCGGTGGTCTGACCCCTTCTCGCTTCCGGGGTTTTTTCATCGACAAACTCAGGGTGCCGTTAGGGAAGTACCGGATTCCTCCCAAAGAGTTGGAAGAGATGCTCCCCCAGCAGTTACTCATGCTGGAGGTGGCCGCAGGCGCCCTAAAAGATGGTGGATACTCAGATGAAGAGGGCCTTCAAACCGGGCTTTTTATCGGCATAGGGTTGGACCTTTGCACTACAAATTTTCATTTCCGATGGTCCCTTTCAGAACGGGCCAGGGAATGGACCAAGACACTGGGCCTGGACCTCACACACGAAGATCTGGCAGCCTGGATTACGGCACTGCGTGACGCTGCCGGGGAACCACTCACTGCAAATCGCACCATGGGGGCCCTGGGGGGAATTGTGGCCAGCCGTATCGCCAGGGAGTTCCGGATCGGTGGGCCGAGTCATACTCTTTCCAGTGAAGAGAGTTCTGCCATGAGCGCCCTGGAAGTCGGGGTCCGTGCCCTTCAGAGAGGCGAAATCGACCAGGCCCTTGTGGGAGCGGTCGATTTCACTGGTGATATCCGCGCTCTTTTGAGCACGCATGCGGGTCGCCCATATTCGGCCACTGGCAGAGTGCGCCCCTTTGACATTGGGGCCGACGGCACGATCCCCGGCGAAGGTGCTGCAGCCGTGATGCTGAAAAAGCTGGACGATGCGGTCCGGGACGCAAACCGCATCTATGCTGTTATCCGCGGAATCGGGGCTGCCACCGGCGGCCGTGCCGACTCCCTTGTTCCGGGCACCCATACCTATGAGTCGGCCCTTGAGCGGGCCTATCAGGATGCGGGTGTGGATCCTGCCACAATCCGGTTGCTTGAAACCCATGGGAGTGGATCGCCCGAAGAGGATTGCATGGAGGCGTCTTCATTAAGGCGTTTCTTTGGGCAGGACAAGGAGAGAACATCGCTTTTCTTGAGTAGTGTGAAGGCAGATATCGGCCATGCGGGTGCGGCCTCTGGGCTCGCCTCTCTTGTAAAGGCGAGCATATCTCTTTATCAGGAGATATTGCCCCCCCTTCGGAACTCAGAGAGTTGCCTGCCCGGCATAGAGAAATCCGGCTTTGTCTTGCCACAGGCCCCGCAATACTGGCTGCACAACCGGGCTGAAGGACCGCGGCGAGCAGGGGTGAGCTCGTTTAGTGTAGACGGAAACTGCACACACGTGGTCCTCGAGGCCTTTGAAGGCCCTTCAGGCCAAGCGCGGGCTGTCGATCGCCTCCAGCCCCTGGGCGTGCGGGATGAGGCCCTCTTTGCCATAGAGGGAGCTGATGCTGATGCCTTGAGGGCACAATTGGATCGGCTGCACCAGCATGTTGCATCCGATCCGTCACGGCCCATCGAGTACTGGGCACGCAAGTGGTGGCAAGACCAAGGGGCTGGTACTGCAAAGCCCCTTGGTCTCGCGCTGGTTGGCAGGGACGGACACGAATTGATGGCACAGCTCGGAAAGGCTCAAAAGGTAGTTCAGGGCAGATCAGGCAAACTTGCTCCCAATGAGCGCATCTTCTTCTCCTCTGCCCCCCTTGGGAAAGCCGGAGAGGTGGCCTTTGTCTTTCCCGGTTCCGGCAACCATTTTGTTGGTATGGGACAGGACTTATCAGCAGCCTGGCCTGAGATCTTTCGCCATCAGGACCAGGAGAACGATTACCTCCACGATCAGTTTGTTTCTGATTACTTCTGGCACGGAACAAGTAAACCAGAGCATGACGGAGACCACAAGGCAATGCTCTTTGGCCAGGTCTGCCTGGGGGCTGCGGTGAGTGATATCCTTTGCCATCTGGGCATAAAGCCCGATGCGGTTATCGGCTACAGCCTGGGTGAATCTGTCGGGCTCTTTGCCTTCCGGGCATGGCCTGCGCGCGATGAGATGCTGGAAAGAATGAACGCCTCTTCGCTTTTTACCGATGATCTGGCCGGGAGATGCCGAGCCGCGCGAAAAACATGGAACGTTTCCGAGGATGCGAATATCACATGGGCTGTTGGGGTCGTTGATTGCCCGGCAGAAACGGTTCGTGAGGTCATAAAGAAAATCCCCCAGGTCTACCTGTTGATTGTAAACACACTGCATGAGTGCGTGGTGGGGGGTGAAAAGGACGCACTTTACGCCTTGGTGGAAGAATTAGGCTGTGGCTTTGTGCCTCTACACGGCGTGACCACAGCGCATTGCGAGGTCGTAAAGGCCGTTGAGAAAGAGTACAGGGACCTGCACCTTTTTGAGACCACGCCTCCTGCCGGTATCCGGTTTTACAGCACGGCCTGGGGAAAGGCATATCCGGTTAATCGCGAAAACGCGGCGGATTCCATCCTGGCCCAGGTGCTGACGACTCTGGATTTCCCGAGAGTGATCAACAATGCCTATGCCGATGGGGTGCGTCTTTTTCTGGAGATCGGACCAGGGGCGTCGTGTACACGGATGATCGCAAGCATTCTTGGCGATCGTCCTCACATGGCCTCTTCGGCCTGCTTTTCCGGCAAGGGGAGTATCTCTTCAATACTGGAACTGCTCGGCCGGTTGATTGCCGAACGTGTGCCTGTTGATCTGGAGCCCCTTTACGGAAACGTCAGCCTTGCTTTGGGCCATCAGGATAGAGCTGAGAAAAAGGTGTCAAGATACCTCACCATACCAACGGACGGCCCGTCCTTCCAGGTGCCTCATCCTCCCGGGGCCCAAACGCCTCAGATCAAGACAACTCAGATCAAGATACCCCCTTCGGCCCGTAACTATTCAGTCCCCCCCTTTACGAAAGGGGGGAGCGAGCGGTTGCCTTTAGCCCGGCCGGTAAAAGAGGGTTTGTTTGAACCCCTCATGGACCAAATAGGCGCGGCCGGAGATGCCCGGGCAAAGGCCCACGGAGCGTACCTGCGCCTTTCTGACCAAATTGCGCACACGGTTTCAAAGAATCTCTCCTTTCAGATGGACCTCCTTGACATGATGAGGCGCTCAGGCATCGTGCCTCACAAAGAGGCAGAATCGTCCTTACCTGAGCCTGCCGCCTCAATGCAGCCCGCTGCCAGCCTCACACGGCCGGATCGGGATGGGAAGCCCCCGGCCTTTGACCGTGACCTGTGCCTGGAGTTTGCCAGGGGATCGATCTCAAATGTCCTGGGGCCTGACTTTGTTGAGATAGATTCTCATCCCACCCGGGTCCGTTTGCCGGATGAGCCGCTCATGCTCGTGGACCGCATCCTCGAGGTCCACGGCCAACCCCGCTCCATGACCTCGGGAAGCGTAGTGACAGAACACGACATCCACCCGGATGCATGGTATCTGGATAATGGCCGTATACCCACCTGTATCGCCGTAGAAGCAGGCCAGGCAGATCTCTTCTTGTCCGGCTACCTGGGGATTGATTCTATGACCAGGGGTCTCGCTGTCTACAGGCTCCTGGATGCGGATGTGACCTTTCACAACCCATTGCCGGGGCAGGGAGAGGTGATCCGCTATGATATCCGGATTGAAGGCTTTTTCCAACAGGACAATACGTATCTGTTTCGATTCAACTTTGACGGCACCGTGGCGGGAGCGCCCATTTTGACCATGCGAAACGGCTGTGCCGGTTTTTTCACCCAGGCGGAACTCGCTGCAGGACGCGGTATCGTGCATACCGACCTTGACAAGAGGCCGCTAAAAGGACGGCGTCCGGAGGATTGGAAAGACCTGGTGCCAATGAAAGCCGAGGCCTACAGTGACGAGCAGATCAGTGCTTTGCGGGCAGGCGATCTAACGCTTTGCTTTGGCGCGCCCTTTGAGGGGCTTTCCGTGGGCGATCCCCTTACAATTCCTGGAGGAAGGATGAAACTCGTGGATCGGGTGCTTCATCTTGATCCACACCGGGGGCGCTACGGGTTGGGGACGATCCGGGCCGAGGCCGACATACATCCTGATGACTGGTTCTTGACCTGCCACTTTGTGGATGACCGCGTGATGCCAGGAACACTTATGTTCGAGTGTTGCCAGCACACCTTGAGGATCTTCTTGCTCCGTATGGGGTGGGTGGGTGAAAAAGAAGAGGTGGTCTGTGAACCTGTCCCTGGCGTTACAAGCCGGCTGAAATGTCGCGGCCAGGTGATCGAGACAACAAAGAAGGCCGCATATGAGATCTCGATAAAGGAACTCGGTTACAACCCTGAACCGTACGCCATTGCAGATGCCCTGATGTATGCGGACGGAAAACCGATAGTGGAGATCACGGACATGTCTGTCCGCCTTTCAGGGTTGACCCGCGAGAAAGTGACACGTCTATGGGAAGAAAAGACCCAATTGCGGCCTGCAAAAAAAGAGGCGATCTTTGACCGCGACAAGATACTCGCCTTTGCGGTTGGCAAGCCGTCAGAGGCCTTTGGAGAACCGTACCGCATTTTTGACAAGGGGCGTGTCATCGCGCGTCTCCCTGGCCCGCCATACCAGTTCATAGACCGGATCACTGAAATTCACGCCGAACCGTGGAAGATGGCGCATGGCGGGAGGATCGAGTCGCAATACGATATCCCCTCTGATGCCTGGTATCTTGCAGCCAACCGGTACGGCATGCCCTTTGCCGTGCTCTTAGAGGTTGCCCTGCAGCCGTGCGGCTGGCTGGCCGCCTACATCGGCTCAGCCCTTACGAGCGACATTGACCTTTCCTTTCGGAACCTGGCCGGAACTGCCGTGCAACTGCAGCGTGTGGACGAGCACACAGGGACTTTGACTACAAAGGTGACAATTACAAAGGTTTCTGCTTCCGGTGGGATGATTATTCAGCATTATGATTTTGATGTAAGCAGTAGTGCGGGCGCCGTGTATCAGGGAAACACGTATTTTGGTTTTTTCTCAAAGGCCGCCCTGGCCCAGCAGATCGGCATTGTTAATGCTCAACCTTACCAGCCCAAAGAAGAGGAGATCGCCAGAGGCCGTTCTTTCCCCTTCCCCAGTGAACCACCGTATCCGGAAGAGATGCTCAGGATGATCGATCACGTTCGGCTTCTTGTCCCGGATGGGGGGCCGGACGGACTGGGGCTAATCCGGGGAACCAAAAGCGTGGATCCGGACGAATGGTTCTTTAAGGCCCACTTCTACCAGGACCCGGTCTGTCCGGGTTCTCTCGGCCTTGAATCATTCCTGCAGTTGCTCAAGGTCGTTGCAGTTGAGAGATGGGGCATCCACCCTGATGCACGAATAGAAACAGTTGCCATCGGAGAAGAGCACCGCTGGATATATCGCGGCCAGGTCATCCCAACAGACACAGAGGTGACAGTGGAAGCCGTAGTCACACGCCTTGATGATGACCGCCGTATCCTCTATGCTGACGGATACCTGAGCGTTGACGGCCGTATTATCTACCGGATGGAGGGGTTTGCTGTACATATACCATGCTATACACACATGTTTACTTAGAGACAATCGGGTACGAACTGGCACCTGTAGTCGTTACAACAGCCAAACTGGAGGCACGGCTCAAGCCGTTGTACGAAGCGCTCCATTTTCAGCCCGGGCAATTGGAGGCGCTGACAGGGATCGCGGAGCGCCGCTGGTGGGAGCCGGATACGCCTCTTTCAAAAGGAGCGATTGCGGCTGGACGCAAGGCCCTTGAGGCGAGCAGTGTGAGCGCCGGCGATATCGAGACATTGATATATGCGGGTGTGTGTCGCGAAAATTTTGAGCCGGCTACGGCCTGCCGGGTGGCCCATGGGATCGGTGTGAGTCCAACAGCAGCGCTCTATGACATAAGCAACGCCTGCCTGGGCGTATTAAATGGAATGTTTGAAATCGCAAACCGCATAGAGTTAGGACAGATCCGGGCAGGCATGGTGGTCTCGTGCGAAACGGCCAGGGAGATTAACGAAACCATGATAGCCCGGATGCTGGAAGAAAAGAGGATGGATCATTTTATCTCGTCCCTGGCCACACTCACAGGCGGCGCAGGAGCGGTAGCCACTCTTCTTACGGACGGCACCTTTGCCGGTTCTTTAAGACATCGACTTCTCGGGGGCGTGATGCGATGCGCCCCGGAGTTTCATCACTTGTGTCACTGGGGCATGGAGACAAAATCTACAGGCGGTATGCGCCCCTTTATGGCCACGGACTCGGTCTCTGTCCTCAAGCACGGTGTGAAACTGGGACATCTGACGTGGCTTGATTTGCTCAACGAGATGGATTGGACCATCGACAAGGTCGATAGAGTCATCTGCCATCAGGTGGGAGCTGAACATCAAAAGCAGATTCTCAATGCCCTGGGCGTGCCGGAAGAAAAGGATTTTCCGACGTACGAATATCTCGGCAATATCGGCACGGTGTCGTTGCCGATCACCGCAGCCCTGGCTGACGAACGAGGGTTTCTGCGAAACGGCGATCGTGTAGCATTTCTGGGGATTGGGAGCGGGCTTAATTGTATGATGCTGGGATTGGAATGGTAGAGGAAATCGGCATCCTTCATTCCTCGATTTACACTTTTCAAGAATGCGGGCGCCAAGAGATAAATTCTTTTGTTCGTACTTTTTGGTGTCAGGTGTCAGGTGTCAGGTGTCAGGGGTGAATAAATGCCAGAGCTGAACACTGAAACCTGAACACTGAAACCTGAAACCTGAAACCTGGGATGGTAAAAAAAGTGTAAACTACTTTACGGCGAAAATGAAGGATGCCAGGAAATCAATAGAAAGGTAACCTTGAACGGTGAACTCTGAACCTGTGAACGCCTACCTCTATCCTTTCAAAAGCCACTACATGGACCTGGATGGTTTGAGATACCATTTCCTGGATGAGGGGGCCGGAGATCCTGTGGTCATGCTACACGGGAATCCTACCTGGTCGTTCTATTACAGGGATCTGGCCCTGGCCCTCAAAGATACGTGTCGCGTGGTTGTGCCGGATCATATCGGCTGCGGGCTGTCAGACAAACCGGATGACAGGCGTTACGAGTATAGACTCCATCGCCGTGTCCAGGACTTAACCGCCCTGTTGGAGCATCTCGATATCCATGATCGTATTACCCTAATTCTTCATGACTGGGGTGGCATGATCGGCATGACATACGCAACGCGTTTTCCGGAACGTATAAAGCGGCTGGTCGTGCTCAATACTGCCGCATTCCATTTGCCCGCATCCAAACCCCTTCCCCGTAGCTTGCGGATCTGCCGGCATGCGGTTATCGGTGCGCTCCTGATCAGGGGGCTTAACGCCTTTTGCTGGGCAGCCGCGTTCTTAGGATGCAAAGGGAGCCGCATGTCCCGTCAGGTGCGCCGGGGGTATCTCGCGCCCTATGACTCGTGGCGCAACCGGATTGCGGTTCACCGTTTTGTCCAGGATATCCCCTTAAAACCCAAAGACCTGAGTTACGCTCTGGTGACCGAAGTGCAACAGGGGCTCCACCGGTTACGCAAGATACCGATGCTCATTGTCTGGGGAGAAAAAGATTTTGTCTTCGACCGCCATTTCCTGCGCGAATGGACCCGCTATTTCCCTGAAGCCGAACTCCACAGGTTTCCGTATGCGGGTCATTATGTGCTGGAAGACGCAGGTGATGAAGTTATTCCTTTGATAGAGGTTTTCCTGGAAGACACCGTGTGATTGAAGATTGACGATCGAAGATTGGTTGTACCCGTTCACAGGTTTCAGGTGACGGGTGTCAGGTTTCAGGGAGAACGCAGTGACAACTAAGATAATTTCCGGGTGGAAAAAATTGCCTCTCACATGGACTTAAACAAGCTTACAGGTGTCAGGAATGAGAAACTTAAGATCTGAAACCCCTGGCCCAGACCCTGGTTGGTGCCTTGGTAGTCCATCGGAGACACCGAAGCGCCAGGGCAGGCTGAACACTGAAACCTGACACCTGAACACTGATACTCAACTTCTCAATTACTCAACCATAACTCTAAGGCATAATCACACATGAACCATGCAAGTTTTACCAATATTGCTTCTTTCCTGCCGGCCATGGCAAAGAGCCGGCCCAATGCCCTGGCTGTGGTGTTTCCACACGGACGTGACCGGTATGGGCGCGTGAGTTATACACATCTTACGTTTACACAATTGGACCAGGAGAGTGGTCGATTGGCCCGCGGCCTTGAACGTATCGGCATACGACGAGGAGTGCGGACAATTCTCATGGTGAGTCCGAGCCTGGAGTTCTTTGCGCTTACATTTGCCCTGTTCAAGGCGGGCGCTGTGCCCGTGATGATTGATCCGGGAGTAGGGATCAAGAACCTGGGCCGGTCTATTGCTGAAACAGGACCCCGTGCCTTTATCGGCACACCAAAGGCTCATGCGGCGCGTGTTATGTTCGGATGGGGACGAAGGACCATACGAATCAAGGTCATGGCCGGCCCAGGTCTTCTCCCTGGAGCTAAGACCCTTGGAGAGGTCCGACAGATAGGCAAAGATCCTGTCGCATACAGGATGGCCGAGACCGAAGCAGACGAGATGGCGGCCATCCTCTTTACAACCGGGAGCACCGGACCACCAAAGGGCGTGGTCTACACCCATGAGATTCTCGTTCAGCAGGTGGAACTCCTCAAAGAAGAATACGGCATTGAGCCGGGTGAGATTGATCTGCCGACCTTTCCCCTCTTTGCCCTGTTTGCCCCGGCACTGGGCATGACCGCGATTATTCCTGACATGGACGCCACCCGGCCAGGCCAGGTTGATCCGGAGCGGATCATCGAAGCTATTCGTGATTTCGGGGTGACCAACATGTTCGGTTCTCCTGCATTGATCAACCGGGTAGGACGCTACGGGGCGCCACGCGGGATAAAATTCGCCACAATCAAACGCGTCATATCAGCCGGGGCACCAGTACATGCTGACACAATTTGGCGGTTTTCTCAGATGTTTTCTCCCGGTGTTCAGGTTTTTTCGGGCTATGGGGCTACGGAAGCGCTTCCGGTCTGTTCGGTCGGAAGTGACGCCATTCTCAATGAGACCCGGAATCAGACAGACCAAGGCAAAGGGGTGTGCGTGGGGCATCCTGTGAAAAGGATCACGGTCAAGATTATCAGGATTGTTGACACGCCGATCTCGTCATGGTCCGATGATCTCCTAATTCCCGCGGGTCACATTGGTGAGATAGTGGTAAAGGGTCCTATTGTAACACGCAAGTATTACCACCGGCCCGAATCGACTGCTCTTGCAAAGATCCCGGACCACAAAAACAACGGCTTTTACCATCGGATGGGTGATCTCGGCTACCTGGACAAGACAGGTCGTCTCTGGTTTTGCGGGCGCAAGTCCCAGCGGGTGATCCTTAAGGAGAGAACCCTCTTTACTATCCCTTGTGAGGGGGTGTTTAACACGCACAGGCAGGTTTTCCGTTCAGCCCTTGTGGGTGTTGCCAAAGGTGACTCGGTACTGCCGGTGCTGTGTGTGGAACTGGAACCGGAAGTTAGGATGGCGAACCGGCAAAAACTCCTGGAAGAACTCCTGGAACTCGGGCAGGGTTATGAGCACACACGGGACATCCGGACGATCCTCTTTCACCCATCCTTTCCGGTGGACATTCGTCATAATGCCAAGATCTTTCGCGAAAAGCTCGCCGTATGGGCACGCAAGGAGTTGTCATGAAGGCACTGGTTACAGGAGGTGGGGGATTTCTGGGCGGGGCAATCGTGCGCCTGCTTCTCGAGCGCGGGGTAGAAGTTGTCAGCTTTTCCCGCCGGCATTATCCGGAACTTGAACAGATTGGTGTCAAGCAGACGCAGGGCGATCTGGCTGACCAGGACGCAGTGGCCTCAGCGGTTGAAGGGTGCGATACGGTCTTTCATGTGGCAGGCAAGCCTGGAATCTGGGGACCGTATGAGGAGTACTACCGTACCAATGTAGAAGGGACGGAAAACGTCATTTCCGCCTGTCAAAGGCATGGGGTGAGGCGTCTTATCTATACTAGCTCTCCAAGTGTAATCTTTGACGGCAAGGACATGGAAGGAGTGGATGAGTCGGTCCCGTATCCCGATCATTACGAAACCCACTATCCCAAGACCAAGGCCATTGCTGAAAGAATGGTCTTGAAGGCCAATGCTCCTGAACTCGCCACAGTGGTGTTGCGTCCGCATCTGATATGGGGGCCTGGAGACAATCACCTGGTGCCGCGTATTATTGACAGGGGCAAAAGAGGCCGGTTGTGTCAAATAGGCCATCGAGCAAACCTAATTGATTCAGTCTATGTCGACAATGCGGCAGAGGCGCATCTGCTGGCGGCAGAGCGACTCGCGCCCGGCTCCGCGGTGGCCGGCAAGGTCTACTTTGTCTCGCAGGGGGAACCGCTGCCGGTCTGGGAGCTTATCAACCGGATATTGGCGGCGGCAGGACTCCCCCCCGTGACCCGACGGGTCCCGTCCGGGGCTGCCTATGCAGCAGGATGGATCCTGGAATCGCTATACAAGGGCTTCAAACTAAAGGGGGAGCCCCCGATGACCCGCTTTGTGGCCCGTGAACTCTCCACAGCCCACTGGTTCAATACTGATGCTGCCCGTCGCGATCTCGGTTATACCCCGCAGATATCGATTGATGAAGGGATGCAGCGATTGGCGCGATACTTAGGGCTCGCCCAAAAATAACTTTGGCAGACACGAAGTGCCTCTTCTCAAGCCGTCAGGCGCAACCTTTGCGCTATTCGCGCTTAGATTTGGGTTGGATTTGGTCAATACGAATGAGCAAAACCACCCCGAAGGAATATGCTTCGCCCCGGAGGAATATGCTTCGCCCCGGAGGAATATGCTTCGCATTCCACAGGGTAAACATTCCACAGGGTAAACATTCCACGGGGTAAACATTCCACGGGGCAGGCAGGAATCCCGCCAGGGCGGGATTTCGCGGATTTTGCGAGTGAGTATCGGTAAAACAGGCATCTAGACACTTGACATTGCAAAATAGCACCTGTAAATTATATTCTAAACTCGCAATCAGTTGCAAAAAACCAAAGTCATGACAAATCTCCTACAGCCATAATTCCTTTTTTTCAATGAACTACCCCGCAGCAAGCTACGGGGTATCCCCTAAAAGGAAATCCTTCTATTATTACGCAGCAAGCTGCAAGGAATTAGACCCAAAGGGGATTAAAGTCTGCTAATATTTTTTGGATTACGTTTACCC